>NZ_DASQNA010000043.1 GCF_035645195.1 Paenibacillus sp.
TCGTGCTGTCGCCGCCGACCGCCACACTCCCAGCCAACCGCCGCATCACCGTTCGTGCCCGCCGTCCGCCGCGACCGCACGCTTTTGGTGCTCTTCCCCCCGAACCGCGCAAATTTTGTGCTCTCCCCGCCGACCGCCTCCTCCCAGCCAACCGCCGCATCCCCGTACGTGCCTGCCGTCCGCCACAACCGCACGCTTTTTGTGCTCTTCCCCCGCGAACCGCGCAACATTTGTGCTGTCGCCGCCGATCGCCACACTCCCAGCCAACCGCCGCATCCCCGTTCGTACCCGCCGTCCGCCGCGACCGCTCGCTTTTGGTGCTCTCCCCCCCGAACCGCGCAAAATTCGCGTTCTCGCCGCAAGCCCGCAAGACGACCTTACAAAATAGCATCTCGTCTATAACCGAAGATCTCTCCCGACCTGCGTCATTTCATAGGATCGGACCAGTTTGGCGTCGGGGTTCGCCGCCCGCAGCAGTTTCCGGCTCGCTAACCCGCGCAAAAGTTTGCCCGCCGTATTGCGGCTTCGCCCCAAAAATGCAGCCACCTCCTTCGGCGTCGCCGCGGCTCCTTTTCGCTTCACGAACCGCAGCGTTTCGCGCTCCTCCGGCGACAAGCAGGAAGACATCCCCTGCCCGCCGCGACCCCAGACGATTTGCCTGAGCAGCTGCTGCGCTTGCCGCGAACGGTACTTGATGATATCCGACGAAAAATGAAGCACCGTCCATCCGTCCGCAACCAAATGCGCGTCGCGCAGCGTATTGTCCGCGTACTCCCAACGATCCACATCGCGGATGTGCGGGAAGTACCCGTCGGCCTCCAAAGCCAATCTAGCCCCGAACGGTTGATACGCGAAGTCCAGAAACCTTCGCCCGTCATTGTAATCGCGCACTTCGTATTCCGGATGAAGGTCTTCCAGCGTTCCGAAAGCCGGCCACCACACTTTCTCCAGAAACGCCTTCTCCAAAAACAAATGTCCTTCTTCGAGCCGCCTCCGCCGTTCCCCGTTCCGCCTCCCTGCATGCGATGCGATCCAAAGCCGATGCGCCTCCTCGAAACCGCCGCTCAACGCGCTTCCCTCCTTCGCAAACGTCGCGCAAACGCAAAAACGCCGCCCGTCCCTCCGGGACGAACGGCGTGTGCTTCACGCGTGTTGACAAGGCCATTTTACCAAGGCGTGATAGTCTTGACAATGGTCAAACGGGATAGTACATTATTATTAACTCCCTTGATAATGATTTTCATTATCCCTAGATTTCGAACCGAACAAACCTCGCAAAAACCCCCGTGGGCCGGACTGGCACCCGGGGGTTTTTGCTTGCTGCGCAGGTTTGGGGGCGTCTACCGGCAACCACCAGACCGCCATCCCCCCTGCAAGCGCCCCGCTCTCAAGTCACCGGCTTCCGATTTTTATAATACAAATGCACATGGTGGTAAATGACCTTCCCGACCGCGAACGTCGGCACGGCCAAAATGAGGCCGACGATGCCGCCGAGCTCGCCGCCGACGAGCAAGGCGAAGATGATCAACAGCGGGTGCATGTGCAGCGATCGGCCGACGACCTGCGGGCTGACGACGTTGCCCTCGAGAATTTGGCAGGCGAAGTTGACGAGGATGACGAGCAGCACCATTTTCAGCGAGACGGTCGACGCGAGCAAAATGGCCGGCGCCGCCCCGATGAACGGACCGATGTACGGGATAATGTTCGTCAGCCCGACGATCGCGGCGAGCAGCAGCGGGTACGGAGCCCCGACGAGCCAATAACCGATGTACGCGAACATGCCGATAATGACGCAGACGATAAACTGCCCGCGAATATAGTTGCCGAGCGCCTTGTCGATGTCCGTCACGAGGCGGATCGTGCGGCGCTTGTGCTGCGTCGGCACGAACGTCAGCACCGTTTTCTCGATCAATTGCATGTCCTTGAGCATGTAGAAGGTCAAGAACGGAATGATGAACGCCATAAACACGGCGCCGACCGTCGTGCCGATGCGATCGATAAAGCCGGCGATCGCCGCCGCGAGCTGCTGCTCCATGCGGTACATCGCATCGTTGATCCCCATCCGCACGCTCGGCGGCAAAACATCGTTCCGGTTCAAATCGATAATGAGGCTTTGCGCGCGCATCGTAAATTGCGGCAAATGCTCGTGCAGCTCGTTCAGCTGCGTCACGAACATCGGAATGACGTTCATCAATATGACCGTTACCGCCAGGGCGAATACCGCGTAAATGAGCAGCACCGCGATCGTCCGCGGCACTCTGCGGCTGCACAGCGCGTTCACGATCGGATTGAGCACGTACGACAAAATCCAGGCGGCAATGAACGGCATCAGCACTGTCTTCAAAAAACCGAACAGCGCGAGGAACACCGGCTTGATCAGCAGCAGCATATAAACGACGCCCAAAGCGAGAATCGCGTACACGAGCGCGGCGAACCGCTTGCTTCGAAACCACTGTTCCACCGCTTCTCCCCCCGTCTTGTCCGAAATCGCATTTGGGTAACAGTATATGTAGCGAGGGACGAAAAAAAACCTCCTTCGGACGAGCCGCGCGGGCTTGTCCGAAGGAGGGCGCATAGAAAACCGAATCCGTCAGTTCGCGTGAACTTCGGGCAATTCTTCTTCCGGGAAAAACAAATCGTCCAACGAGCTGAGCGTGCCGTCCTCTTCCACTTGGTAGACGGACATTTTCTCGCCGTTGACCGTCAATTCGATGAAGCAGCCCCAGCAATAAAATTGATGGGAGCCGATTTTACCGATATCTTTCGAATTGCAGTTCGGGCAACGCATCATACGGATACCACCTTTTGCCAAAGAGTTGTAAATCTATTTATTCCCAAGGGGTACCGGTGTTAACCGTACCGCAGCCGATCATGGGAAAAGTTTTTTGCATGCATCGGGAAGCTCTCCCGCTTCCTTATCTCACTTATACGCAAGTCGTTTCACGACCGTTGCAGTTTTTTCGGCTGCAAATGTTACAGATTTGAGACAATTGCCTTCGCCGAAGCTGAAGCGGATCGCCGACCGAAGCCGGGCGTCGTCAGCGCCCATCGCGCGCAGCACGTGCGACGGCTCGAGCGAGCCCGACGCGCAGGCGGAACCGCTCGCCGCGGCGACGCCGTCGAGGTCGAGGTTCATAAGCGCGGTGTCGGTGCTGGCGCCGGGGAAGCTGACGTTCAAAATATGCGGCAGCCGCTCCGTCGGATGGCCGTTCACGACGAACGCCCCCGGCGGCAGCAGCCGCTCGAACGTCGTCAGCATCGCCTCGCGCAGCGCCGCAAGCTCGGCGCTCCGCCGCTCGATGTCCGCGCAGGCGAGCTCGGCCGCCTTGGCGAAGCCGACCGCGCCGGCGACGTTCTCCGTGCCCGCGCGGCGGCCGCGCTCCTGCGGCCCGCCGAAGGCGCGGGCATGCAGCTTGAGGCGCCGGCTCGCGTACAGCAGGCCGACGCCTTTCGGCCCGTTGATCTTGTGAGCGGAGAAGCTCATCAGATCGACGGGCAGGGCAGCGAGATCGATCGGCACGTGGCCGAGCGCCTGCACGGCGTCGACGTGGAACGCCGCGCCGCGACGGCGCGCCAGCTCGCCGATCGCCTCGATCGGCTGCAGCGTGCCTACCTCGTTATTCCCGAACATGACCGAGACGACCGCCGTCTTATCGTCGATCGCCGCCTCGAGCGCGGCCAAGTCGACGCGGCCCGTCTCGTCGACCGGCGCGTAGACGACCTCGAAGCCGAGGCGTTCGAGCTCCTCGGCGGCGTGCAGCACCGCATGGTGCTCGACGGCCGTCGTCACGATTTTGCGGCGTCCCGCTCCCGCGGCGCTCGCCGCGCCGAACAGCGCGAGATTATCGCTCTCCGTGCCGCCGCTCGTGAAGACGAGCTCGTTCGGCGAGCAGCCGAGCCGCTGCGCCAGCGAGTCGCGCGCCGCGGTCAGCGCCGTCTTCGCGTCCCGTCCGAACCGGTGCACGCTGGACGGATTGCCGAACATATGGGTGAAGTACGGCAGCATCGACTCGAGCACCTCTTGGCGCATCGGCGTCGTGGCCGCATGATCAAGATATATCGGTTCGTTCGTGCTCATACGTTCGGCTCACCTGACCTAAATGTAAAACATATAGCTGCCGTCCTGCTGTCCTTCGCCGGCTTTGAAGGAAATGAGCGACGCCAGCGTCGTCGAGTCGAGCACCGCGGCGATCGAGTCGCGGATGCGGATCCATAAATCGCGCTTAGCCGGATCGTCCTCTTCCGTGAAGTCCACGGGGGAGATCGGCCCTTCCAGCAAGCGAATGATGCGGCCGGCCGTCACGTCTTCCGGCGCCTCGGACAGCACGTAACCGCCGTATGCGCCCCGAACGCTCTTCACGAGTCCGGCGTTGCGCAATGGCGCGATGAGCTGCTCTAAGTAGTGTTCGGACAAGTTGTGCTTCTCGGCGATCGCTTTGAGCGACGTCGGACCTTCTCCGTAGCGGACTGCAAGCTCCATCATGATCGTAAGACCGTAGCGGCCTTTCGTCGATATTTTCAAAGGGTTCACCCCGGTTTCGCGCGAAACGTTGCTTCGCTTCCTTAGAATTGACGGAAAAATGGAAATCCAAACTTACCCGATAACGTTTCTATGTTATCACATGGCATGTTCTTTGGTAAGGAAAACCTTTATATATTCATAAAATTGTCGAGACTTTTCTATAATCATCGAACTTTGGTCTATGTTTACAGTTTGTTCGATTCTGTATTTTTATGTCGAATATGATACAATAGATCCCAATTCGGCGCTATGTCGCCGAGACTGAAAGAAAGCGGGTGTAATCACCGTGACAACCCCTACGAAATCTCCTTCCGAAACCCGGGTCGTCGTCGGCATGTCCGGCGGCGTGGACAGCTCCGTGACGGCGCTGCTGCTCAAGCGGCAAGGCTACGACGTCATCGGCGTGTTCATGAAAAACTGGGACGACACCGACGAATTCGGCGTGTGCACCGCCGAGGAGGACGCCGAGGACGTGCGCCGCGTTTGCGCGCAAATCGGCATCCCGTCGTACACGGTCAACTTCGAGAAGGAATATTACGATAAAGTGTTCCAATATTTCCTGGACGAATACCGGGCCGGCCGCACGCCGAACCCGGACGTCATGTGCAATCGGGAAATTAAATTCGGCGAGTTTCTCGCGAAAGCGATGGAGCTCGGCGCCGACTACGTCGCGACGGGCCATTACGCGCGCGTCGTCGAAGAGGACGGCGAATTTAAACTGCTGCGCGGCGTCGACCGGAACAAAGACCAAACGTACTTCCTCAACGCGCTGAACCAAAAGCAGCTCTCCAAAGCGATGTTCCCGATCGGCGGCTACGCGAAGCCGGAAATCCGGGCGATCGCCGAAGAAGCGGGCCTCGCGACGGCGAAAAAGAAGGACAGCACGGGCGTCTGCTTCATCGGCGAGAAAAACTTCCGCGAGTTCCTGAGCAACTACTTGCCCGCGCGCCCCGGCGACATCCGCACGTTCGACGGCGAAGTGAAAGGCCGCCACGACGGCTTGATGTATTACACGCTCGGGCAGCGGCAGGGGCTCGGCATCGGAGGCGGCGGCTCGGGCGAGCCGTGGTTCGTCGCCGACAAAGATCTCGAGCGCAACATCCTGTACGTCGTGCAGGGCGAATCCGATCCGCGATTGTATTCGCATAAGCTCGAAGCGACCGGCGTCAGCTGGATCGCGGGCCGCCCGCCGGCGGACGGTACGTTCGCCTGCGGCGCGAAATTCCGCTACCGGCAGCCGGACCAAGGCGTGCGCGTCACGATGACGGGCGCGGACACGTGCGTCGTCGAATTCGACGCGCCGCAGAAGGCGATTACGCCGGGCCAAGCGGTCGTATTCTACGATGGCGAAACGTGCCTCGGCGGCGGGACGATCGATCGCGTGCTGAAGGCGGACGGCGAATCGCTGCTCATGGGCGCGGGGCTCGGTCGGGCATGACCGCGGCCGAACTCGCGCGCGAGCCGCACGTCGTGCCGATCCAAATCGCTCCGCCCTTCAACGCGAAGCTGCTGTTCGAGCGGTACGAACAGGTCGGCAACCGCGCCCGCCTCGTCCGCCTCGAGCCGGACCAGCTCCGTTTCGTGCGCGCGATCCGCGTCGGCGGCAGAGCGGTTCCGGTCGCGGTGCGTTTCGGCGGCGACGTCGAGGAGCCGACGGCGCTCGTCGAGCTGCCGCCCGGCCTCGACGATGCCGAGCGCGCGCAGGCGATCCGCGCCGTCGCGCATATGATCGGAGCCGACGTCGACCTCGAGCCGTTCTACGCGCGGTTCGCCGGCGACCCGCGCTTCGCTCCGCTGCTCGCCCCGCTCCGCGGCTCGAAGCTGCTGCTCGATCCGGATCCGTTCGAATGTCTCGTCAAGACGATCGTCACGCAGCAGCTTAACCTCGCGTTCGCGGGGACGCTCATCGAGCGGCTCGCCATTCTCGCCGGGGACGCGCTCGAGCACGAGGGAAAGACGCTCTTCGCGTTTCCCGACGCGGAAGCGGTCGCGCGCCTATCGTACGACGCGCTCCGCCCGCTCGCGTTCTCGCAGCGCAAGGCCGAATACGTGATCGATTCGGCCCGCGCCGTCGTCGACGGGCGCCTTGATTGGGCGAACGTCGAGGGGATGAGCGACGAGGAAGCGGTCGCCGAGCTGACGCGCTTTCGCGGCATCGGCCGCTGGACCGTCGAATGTCTGCTCATTTTCGCATACGGCCGCCCGGACCTGCTGCCGGCCGCCGACGTCGGCCTGCGCAACGCCGTCCGGAACGTGTACGACCTGGACGCGCAGCCGAGCGCGGCGGACATCGACAAGCTCGGCGCCGAATGGGCGCCGTGGCGCACGTACGCCACATACTACTTGTGGGAATCGCTTCGATTGAAAGCCGAATAATCCGAAAAAAACGATCCGTCTCCTCGGCAGCGCCGCGGGGACGGATCGTTTTTTTATCGCGCTATGCTTCCGACCATACGGAAGCGAACGCGGGGTACATTTTCGCATAGCGTCGGAACTTCTCGTCATAGTATGCGCGCTTTCCTTCGTCCGGCGCGTACGTCCGGAATTCGAGCCGAGCGAGATGCCGCTCCATCCCTTCCGACGCGCGGCCCCACCCCAGCGCGGGGAAGCCGAGCGCCCCGGCGGCGACGGCCGGCAAAAATTCCGACCGCGCGGGCGTCCGGATGCGCGCCTGCAGCGCGTCCGCCAGGACGCCGCACCACGCCGCGCTCCTCGCGCCGCCTCCGATGACGACGATGTCGCCCTGCGGGCGGCGCGCCGACAGCGTTTCGATCACCTGCCGGATCGCCAGCGCGGTCCCCTCCAGCACGGCGGCGGCCATCTGGCTCCGCGTCGTCGACGGCTTCAAGCCGACGAGGCAGCCGCTCGCGGCCAAATCTTGCACCGGGTACCGTTCGCCGTGCAAATACGGCAGAAACAGCAGCGAATTCGGTTCCGCCAGCCCTTCCCGCGCCAGCCGCTCGAACGCTTCGTAGTCCGCTTCCCCCGCAGCATCTTGCCCGGCCAAAGCGGACGCGCCCCAGCGGTACACGTTGCCCGCGTTCAGCAGCGGCGCGATCGAGACGTACGCCCCCGGCTCGAAATACGCCAGGTTGAAGGCGCCCAGCGCCGTGCTGCCCCATGCGCGCGACATCGTCGCGGCCCAGCCCGTCGTCCCCAAATAAATGTACGACCGCTCCTCGGAATAGACGCCTGCCCCGAGCGTCGTCGCGCCGGCGTCCCCGATGCCGCACAGGACGGGCGTGCCCGCCGCCAGCCCCGTCAGCCGGGCGGCGTCGTCCCGCACGGCGCCGACGACCTCGCCCGGCCACGCGATGCGCGGCAGCAGGCCGCGCGGCGTCTCCGCCGCCGCGAGCAGCTCGCCGCTCCAATCCATGGAGCGGATGTCCATGCAGCCTGCCGTCGATGCGCTCGTCGGATCCGTGACGGCGGCGCCGGTCAGCTGCGCGACGACGTAATCCTTGGCGCTGATGAACGCGCGGGCGACGCGGGCGTACCGCTCCGGCTCGCGCCGCTTCATCCACAGCAGCTTCGCGAGCGGCTGCGTGCCGTTGAACGGATTCGCCGTCAAGTCCGCGATCCGCTCCCGGCCGACGCGGCGAACAAGCTCCTCCGCTTCGGCTTCCGCCCGGCCGTCCGAATACAAGATCGCCGGGCCGACCGGACGGCCGTCGCCGTCCACCGGGATGAGATCCTGCATTTGCCCGCTGAACGCGACGAGCCGAATGTCTTCCGCGGCGACGCCGTCGTCCCGCCACTGCTCCACGATGGCGCGCAGCGCGCCCATCCACTCGTCCGGCCGCTGCTCGACCCGCCCGTCGCGCTCTTCGAGCGGAAGCGGCACGCTCCGCTCGTGCGCGGCGCGAGCGTCTTCCGACAGCAGCACGCCCTTCATATTTGTCGTTCCGATATCGAACGATGCCACCCAACTCATAGACTAGACGCCCCCGCTTCTCAACGTCGTCATTTTCATCTCCGCGATCAATCGGTACAAATAGTCCCGCTCGCCGTTCTCGCATCGGTTCACGAGCACCGAGCCGACGACCGCGCCGTCGAATCCGCTCTCCACCGCGAGCCGCACCTTCTCCGGCGTCCTGAGGCCGAAGCCGGCGACGATTTTGCAGCCGGGCGCAAGGCGGCGCACCCGCTCGCACAGCTCGTCCAAGCGGCCGACCTTCGCGAACGGATCGCCCGTCGCCCCCGCGTACGACTGCGCGTACAGCACCGCCGCCCCGCGGCACGCCCGCGCGAGCTCTTCGTCCGGCATCGCCGGCGAGACGAAGCGGACGACGTCCGCCCCGTGCGCCGCCGCCTCCGCTTCGATCGGGAGCAGCCGCTCCAACGGGCAGTCCGGCACGAGCAGCCCGTCGACGAGCCGCTCCTCGAGCAGCGCCCGGTACAGCCCGCTCGAGACGACGTCCGCCTCGTACCCCATCGCCCAAATCGGGGCGTCGACGGCGCGGCGGACGTCCCGCCAGTACGCGAGCAGCGCCTCCCGGGTCAAATCGCCGCGCCGGCGCACCCGCCGATGCCCGCGCCGGATGATGTCCCCGTCCAGATGAGGCCGGGCGCTCGGCACCCCGAGCTCGACGATGTCGATCCCCGCGACGACCGCTTCCCGCACGATGTCGAGCGAAGCCGCCGGCTCCGGGTCGGTCGCGATCAAATACCCGGCGAGCAGCGCCTCCCCGCGCCGCTCGGCCCGCCGAAACGCGGCTTCGTTCGCCTCGCTTCGAAACGTCACGCTCATGCGGCGTCGCGCCCCAGCTTCTGGACGAGCACCGCCGCGATCACGATGCAGCCGGTAATGACGTCCTGCATGAACGTTGGCACCTGCAAAATCGTCAGTCCGTTCGCCAGCACGCCGATGATCGCGGCGCCGACGAACGTGCCCCAGACGTTCGGAATGCCGTCCTTGAAGGACGTCATACCGAGGAACGCCGCCGCGTACGCGGGTAGGAACAAGCCGGAGCCGCCCGTCGGATGGGCGGAGCCGAGCCGCGAGGCGAGCAGGATGCCCGTCAGCGCCGCCAGCGCCGAGCACAGCGCGAACGCGACGTTCTTGTTGCGCCGCACGTTGACGCCCGCCACCCGCGAAGCCGATTCGTTGCCGCCGATCGCGTACAGCTTGCGGCCGAACGTCGTATGCGCCATGACGTACCAGAAGAGGACGACGACCGCCAACATGATGAAGGACAGCGCCGGAACGCCGAACCACATCGTCTGGCCGACGTAGCGGAACGATTCCGGAATGTTCTGGAACACCGTCGCCCCGTTCGTCAGGCGGAAATTGACGCCGCCGAGAATCGTGCCCATCGCGAGCGTCGTGATGAAGCTAAGCACGCGAAACCGCGTGACGATCCACCCGTTGCCGTAGCCGATCAGGAACGCGATCGCCGTCGGGGCGAGGAAGACGAGCGGCAGCGGCGCGCCGCCGACCGCGAGCAGCGCGGCGCAGACGCCGCCGAAGCTCGCCATCGCGCCGACGGACAAATCGAACTCGCCGACCGACATGACGAGCGTCGCCCCGATCGCGATAATGACGAGGAACGAAATTTGCCTCGTAATCGAAATGAAATTATCTACGGTAGCGAAAGATTGCGGGCTCAGCGCGGAAAACGCGACAATGATCAATCCGCCGGCGATCAACGTGCCGTATGTGCGGAAAAAACGCACCCAATCGATGCGGCCGCTCCGTTCAGCCATGATGCGTGTCACCCTTTCGATTCTGATGGAAGCAGACGGCGAGCACATCCTCCGCGGCGACGCCGTCGTTCGCGAGCTCCGCCGCGACGGCGCCTTCCCGCAGCACGTAGATGCGGTCCGCGAGCTCGAGCACCTCCTGCAGGTCGGAGGAGACGAACACGACGCCGCGTCCGTCGTCGGCCTGCTCCCGCAGCAGCCTGTGAATTTCCTCCCGCGTCATGACGTCGACCGCCTGCGTCGGCTCGTCGCACAGAAACACCCGCGGCTCGGACAGCAGCGCTTTCGCGAACACGACCTTCTGCTGGTTGCCGCCGCTCAGCTGGCCGACGGCCTGCTCCCCGCCGGTCGCCTTCACCTTCAGCGCTTCGATCCAGCGCGCGACCGTTTGGCGCTCCTTGCGAACGTTCAGCGACAGCGCGCGGCCGAACTGCCGAATGACGGGCAGCGTCATATTTTCGCGGATCGACATCGACAGCACGAGCGCATCCCGTTTCCGTTCCTCGGGAATAAGGACGATGCCGCGGTCGAGCGAGCGGCGCGGCGTCGGACGGCGCACCTCTTCCCCGCCCAGCCGGATGCGGCCGGCGGCGATGCGGCGCAGCCCGTAGATCGCTTCCAGCATTTCCGTCCGTCCCGAACCGGCGAGGCCGAACACGCCGACGATTTCGCCCTCGTAGACGCGGAGGCTCGCGTTCGCGACGCGCCCGTCCGCGGTCGTCAGCCCTTCGATCTCGAGCAGCGCAGCGCCGGGCGGACGGCTCCGCCCGAGGCGACGGGGCGGCGCTTCCGATGCCGGCGCAGCCGGCTCATTGGGCGCCGCGGATGCCATGGACTCCGCGGCCCCGCTCATCCAGCGGATCAACTCGTCCTTGTTCGTATCCGCCGTCCGCTCCGTGCGCACCCGCTTGCCGTTGCGAAACACTGTAATGCGGTCCGCGATGCGGAAAATTTCGTCCAGCCGATGCGACACGTACAGCACGGCCGTCCCCTGCCGCTTCAGCCGATCGATCAGCGCGAACAGCTTGTCGGCTTCCCGGTCGGTCAAGGCGGCGGTCGGCTCGTCGAGGATCAGCAGCTGGCAGTCCAGCATCATCGCGCGCAAAATTTCGAGCACCGTCTTCTCCGGCGGCGACATCGCCGCGGCGGGCTTGTTCAAATCGAGCGCGACTCCGAGCTGCTCGGCGAGCGAGCGCGCTCGTTCCTTCATTCGCTTCCAATCGATGCCGAAGCCGAAGCCGGCGTTCGGATAGTCCAGCCCGAGGTACAAATTTTCGTATCCGGTAAAGCCCGGAATCAAATGGCGGTCCTGGTGCACGACGTTCACCCCGAGGCGCCGGGCGGCGGCCGGGTCGCTGATCGCGACCGGCTTCCCCTTCCACAGGATGGAGCCGCCGTCGGGCGCGTACAAGCCTGTAATCGTCTTGATCAGCGTCGATTTGCCGGCGCCGTTCTCCCCGACGAGCGCGTGCACCTCCCCCGCCGTCAGCTCGAACGTCACGTCCTGCAGCGCGTAATGGCGCCCGAATTTTTTATCGAGATGCTCGACCTTCAGTAAGCTCACATTCGGCAGCCCCCTATCGCGAGACGGGAGCGGCACCGCCGCTCCCGCCGTTTCGTTCAACCGTTTCCTTCGCCTTCGCCCCGCGCCCGCGACGCGCTTACTCCGCCGCGAACTCGCTTGCGTTTTCTTTCGTGATCAGCGTCGCAGGCGCGTACATTTCCGTCGCCTCCACGCTCTGGCCGTCGAACACCCGCTTGATCTGCGCCGTGACGAGCTCCGCCATGCCGGCGAAATTTTGCTTCACGGTCGCGACGAGCGGTCCGCCCTCTTGAATCATGGCCACCGCCTGCGAATTGCCGTCGATGCCCGTGACGATGATGTCGCTGCGGCCCGCCGCCTGAATCGCTTGCGCCGCGCCGATCGCCGGCTCGTCCCATGCGGCCCACACCGCCGTGATCGCCCCCGGCTGCTGGTTCGCGAGCAGCAAGCTTTCCATATGCTTCCGCGCGTTCTCGATCGGTCCCGGCACATCGACGTGCTGCTCGGTCACGAGCTCGATCGCAGAGTTCTCCGTAAGCTGCGCATCAAGCTGCTCGGAGCGCTTCAAGACGCCCGGATGCGGACGATGCGTCAACGCAACCAGCTTGCCTTCCTCGCCCATCTGCTCGAACAAATAGTCCGTGATCAGCTTCGACATCGCAGCGTTGTCGCTCGTCGCGTTCATGCTCATCCCGTCGATGTAACCCGAATCGCAGCCGAATACGGGGATGCCCTTCTCCGCGGCGGCCCGAATTTGCGCCTGAAGCTGGTTCGGATCGGTGCTGACGATGACGATGGCGTCCGCGTTCGACGCGATCACGTCCTCCATCCGGCTCGCCATCGCGCCGACGTCGCCTTTCGTGTCGACGACGTTCGTCCGCCATCCGTTCGCCTCGGCCTGCGCCTTCAGCGACTCGACCATTTCGTTCGTCGTCACGGAAGATAAATACGGCGTCAAAATCGAAATCGTCTTCGCCCCCGCGTCTCCCCCGCTGCCGCCTTGCGCGCCGCAGCCGGCGGCGACCAGAGCGACCACCAATAAAAGCGCTGCCAAAAAACCTCGTCTCTTTCTCATCGAGCATCCCCCTATGTATCGTTAAAATGTATCGCTCCCGCCCGGCGTCACGCCGGGAACGGGTGCGCTTGATGCCATGCCAGCACGCGCTTCGCCGTGTCCATGTCGGTCACGAGCGCGTCCGCGTACCTGCCGCGCAGCGCGGCGCCGATCGCGGCCGCCTTCTCTTCCCCCGCCGCCGCGGCGATGACGGTCGGAATGCCGCGCAGCTCGTCCGCCGCGAGGCCGATCATCCGCCGCTCGGCTTCGTACGTCACCGGCTCCCCCTGCGCGTTCAAGAACGAGGTGCACAAATTCGAAACGGCGCCGAGCCCGGCGACCTCGTCGATCGCCCTTTTGTCGAAGTAGCCGGAGCGGACGACGGACGCCTCTTCCGACACCGGACCGATGCCGACGACGGCGACGGCGCACCGGCGGGCGAGCCCAAGCACGTCCCCGATCTCCCGCTCTCGGACGAACAGCGCCTTCGCTTCCTCCGAGCCGACGATGGCCGGCGCGTTGAGCAAATAATGCTTCGCCCGCGCACGCTCGGCGAATGTCCGCGTGTTCGAGTTCGCGTGGTACGCCGCGCCGTCGGGCCCCCAGCCGCCGACGAGCGGCACGAAGCTGACGTCCTTCCTGCCGAGGTACGTCATTTCGGCGCCGACGAGCCCGACCGTCCGTCCGGCCATAACGCCGACGACGTCTCCGTCCTTAATCACGTTCTCGAGCAAGGCGGCCGCCGCGCGGGCGACCATCAGCTCGACCATCGGGCGGTCGGCGTCGCCGCCGTTCACGACGACCGCATCGGCGATGCCGAACGCCTCCTCGATCGCGCGCTCGTACGCCTGCTCCTCGGAGAACGGGTTTTTGATCGTAATTTGGACGATGCCTTCGGCTTTGGCGGCGGCGAGCATGCGGCTCACCTGCGGACGAGAAATGCCCAATTTCTTCGAGATTTCCTGCTGATTCATGCCGTCGAGATAATATAAGGTGCTGACTTTCACGAGCTGCCGGGTTTTCTCATGAATCAAAGAGGTCCCTCTTTTCCGAACAACGGTTCATCTACGAAATTGTGTTCATAGGCCCATTATATTCGACGCCTCTCGACATCACAAGAACATTTTTTCGACTTCGAACATTTTTTCATCGCATCCTATTTCGAGCGCCGACGCTGCTGATTTTCCCGCATTTTCGCTTCCGTCCCCTGGTTCGAAGCGATGAAGAACGCCTCGTCCCGAATCGCGTTCGGCAAATACTGCTGCTCCACGTAGTGGTTCGGATAATCGTGGGGATATTTGTAGCCGACGTGCCCGAGCTGCTGCGAGCCTTTGTAATGACCGTCCCGCAAATGCATCGGCACCTCCGCGGCCCCGAGCCGAGCGAAGGCGGCATCCACCCGCTCCATGGCGCGTCCGATCGAATTCGATTTCGGGCTTTCCACCGCGAACAGAATCGCTTGGGCGATGTTGTACTTCGCCTCCGGCCAGCCGATCTTGTGATACGCATCCATCGCCGTCACCGCCTGCACCATCGCCTGCGGGTTGGCGAGCCCGATATCTTCGCTGCAGGCGACGATGAGGCGCCGCAGGAACACCATCGGATCCATGCCGAGCTTCTCTACCGCGTACAAAAACCAGAACAGCGCCGCGTCGGACGAGCCCCGGACGCTCTTATGGAACGCCGACAGCACGTCGTACTGCGTCGATTCGTCGGCCGCCACCGTCGGCTGGCGGATCGATTCCTCCGCGGCGTCGAGCGTAATATGAACGCTGCCGTCCGCGCTCCGCGGCGTCGTCAGCGCCGCCAGCTCGAGCGCGTTGAGCGCGCGCCGGAGGTCGCCGCCGGCCACCGTCGCGATGTGGACGAGCGCCTCCTCGTCGACGCGCAGCGACAGCGCGCCGAGCCCGCGCTCGCGGTCGGCGAGCGCGCGGCGCATCGCCTCCATCGCATGCTCCGGCGTCAGCTTCTCGAGCCGGAACAGCGTCGACCGCGACAGGAGCGCCCCGTTGATCGAGTGGAACGGGTTTTCCGTCGTCGCGCCGATGAACACGATCGTGCCCGCCTCGACGGCCGGCAGCAGCGCGTCCTGCTGCGACGATTTGAAACGATGCACCTCGTCGAGGAACAAAATCGTCTTGCGGTCGTACAGCGCCCGCGTCTCCTTCGCGCGTTCGATCGTCTCCCGCACGTCTTTCACCGACGCGTCCACCGCATTTAGGCGGACGAATTCCCCATCCGTCCGGTTCGCGATGATGTGCGCGAGCGTCGTTTTGCCGGTGCCCGGCGGCCCGAACAGGATGATCGACGTCACCTGGTCCCCTTCGATCGCCCGCCGCAGCATTTTCCCGGGCCCGACGATATGCTCCTGCCCGATGTATTCTTCGATCGTGCGCGCCCGCATCCGCTCCGCGAGCGGCTGCCGCCCCGGGGCCGCCCCGGATTCCGCGCGATAAGTAAACAAGTCCACGTTTCCTTCCGTCCCCTCGCCATCAAGAGTGTTGCATTAGAAATTTTCTAAATTATAACGGAAAAACGCCCGAGCGACTACGCTCGGACGTCGAGATCGGTGTTTTCGACCGAACCGGTCTATTATTTCAATGCATAACTTACATCCGTTTCGGCGCCGCCGAATATCCAAAAATGCTTCAGCTTCAAAAAGAGACAAGTCCACCCGGGAAACCGGATGAACTTGCCCTTGCTGTGTTCTCTAACCCATACTCGTACCATTACACTTCGATGCCGTGCTTCTTCAGCAAATCGTTCACGATGACGCTCACCATGATCAGCCCCGCGACCGGCGGCACGAACGAGTTGCTCGCCGGCGGCTGCTGCGCCTTCCGAATGTCCGGCGCGTTCTCGGGCACAATGCGCTGCGTCACGTCGACGCGCGGTTTTTTCGGCGTTTCGGTCGAGAAGACGACCTTCACGCCCTTCGTCACGCCCGCCTCGCGCAGCTTGCGCCGCACGACGCGCGCGAGCGGGTCCGTGTGCGTTTTCGAAATGTCGACGACTTGGAACTTCGTCGGATCCATCTTGTTCGCCGCGCCCATGCTCGAGATGACCGGAATGCCGCGCTGCTTGCACTGCAGGATCAGATGCACCTTGTAGATAATCGTGTCCGACGCGTCCATCACATAATCGAGCGGATACTCGAACAGCTTCTCGTACGTCTCTTCCGTGTAAAACATCCGGAGCGCGATCGCGTCGCAATCCGGGTTGATCAGCTTGATCCGCTCGCGCATCAGCTCCGCCTTCGGCTGGCCGACCGTCGTCGTCAGCGCATGAATCTGGCGGTTGATGTTGGTGATGTCGACGACGTCCTTGTCGATCATGATAATGCGGCCGACGCCCGCGCGGGCGAGCGCCTCCGCCGCGATCGAACCGACGCCGCCGATGCCGAGCACCGCGACGGTGCTGTTCTTCAGCGCTTCGACGCCTTCCGGCCCGATCGCGAGCTCCGTGCGCGAGAATTGATTCAGCATATCGCGCGTCGCCTCCGTTCCGTTATTGCTTCACTGGCTCCGGCTTGACCGGCAGCGCTACGCGGATCGACAGCTGGTCCAGCTGCTTGCCATCGACTTCGGACGGCGCGCCGGAGAGCAGGTCGGTCGCGCTCGCCGTTTTCGGGAACGCGATCGTCTCGCGCAGGTTCGTGCGGTTCGAGAGCAGCATCACCAAGCGGTCGAAGCCGAATGCAATACCGCCGTGCGGCGGGGTGCCGTAATCGAACGCGTCGAGCAGGAAGCCGAATTTCTCATGCGCTTCT
Source organism: Paenibacillus sp. (assembly GCF_035645195.1). Lineage (NCBI taxonomy): Bacteria > Bacillati > Bacillota > Bacilli > Caryophanales > Paenibacillaceae > Paenibacillus > Paenibacillus sp. Next base: position 16,592 of record NZ_DASQNA010000043.1, read on the forward strand.
TCCATCGAAAGCCCAAGCGCCGCGAACATTTTCTCCTGCACGTCGCGCTTGTAAATCCGCATCGAGCCGCCGCCGACTTCGTAGCCGTTCAGCACGAGGTCGTACGCCTGCGCGCGAATCGCGCCCGGGTTCGACTCGAACAGCGGCAAATCTTCGTCGCGCGGACGGGTGAAGGGATGGTGCTCCGCGACCCAACGCTTCTCTTCCTCGTCCCAGCCGAGCAGCGGGAAGTCGACGACCCATGCGAAGCGGTATTCGCTCTCGTTGATGAGGCCGAGCTCCTTGCCGAGCTTCAGGCGCAGGTTGCCGAGCACGTCGTGCACGACCTTCGCTTTGTCCGCGCTGAACAGCAGCACGTCGCCTTCTTCCGCGCCGAGGCGCTCCGTCAGCGCCGCGATCTCTTCCGGGCTGAGGAACTTCACGATCGGCCCCTTCCACTCGCCGTCTTTGACGACGATGTACGCGAGCCCTTTGCCGCCGTAACGCGCCGCGAACGGAGTCAAATCGTCAAGCTCCTTGCGGCTCCAGTTCGCGCAGCCTTTCGCGTTGATCGCCTTCACGATGCCGCCGCCGGCGACGACTTGGCCGAACACCTTCACGCCCGAGGTCGCCACGATGTCCGACACGTCGACGAGCTCCAGCCCGAAGCGCAGATCCGGCTTGTCGGAACCGTACTTGCCGATCGCGTCCGCGTACGGGAGACGCTGGAACGGCGTCGGCACTTCGTAGCCGACCGTCTCGCGGAACAGCTTCGCGACGAGCTCTTCCATGATCGTGAGCAGCTGGTCCTGCGACAGGAACGACGTCTCGATGTCGACCTGCGTGAATTCCGGCTGCCGGTCCGCCCGCAAATCTTCGTCGCGGAAGCAGCGCGCGATTTGATAATAGCGCTCCATGCCGCCGACCATCAGCAATTGCTTGAAAATTTGCGGCGACTGCGGCAGCGCGAAAAATTCGCCCGGATGTACGCGGCTCGGCACCAAATAGTCGCGCGCGCCTTCCGGCGTGCTCTTCGTTAGGATCGGCGTTTCCACTTCCACGAATTCGTTCGCGTCGAGGAAATCGCGGAATACCTTCGCCGCCTTCGCGCGCAGCATGAGCGTGCGCTGCATTTCCGGACGGCGCAGGTCAAGGTAGCGATACTTCAAGCGAACCGATTCGTCGACGTCCACGCCGTCTTCGATGAAGAACGGCGGCGTTTTCGCCCCGTTGAATATTTCGATTTCCGTCACCTGCACTTCGATCTCGCCCGTCGGCAGGTTCGCGTTATACGTTTCCGGATCGCGCTCGACGACTTTCCCTTTCACCGCGATGACGAACTCGTTGCGGCATTTGTCCGCCGTCTCCAAAGCCTCGCCCGAGAACGCTGGATTGAACACGATTTGAATCAATCCGCTCCGATCCCGGAGATCGATGAACAATACGCCGCCCAAGTCGCGACGGCGCTGCACCCAACCGTTCAATACGACCGTTTCCCCGACGTTCGCTTTCGTCAGCGTTCCGCATTTATGCGTCCGCAGCATCATAGTCAATTACCCCTTTGATCAAAAAATAATTATTTTTGCATTACCCTTCGAGCAAAACCGCAAACAAGTCCGACAGCGCCACGGTGCGCTGTTCGCCTGTCGCGAGCGACTTCAGCACGATTTCCCCGCGGGCGAGCTCGTCGTCGCCGAGAATCGCCGCGTATTTCGCCGCGAGGCGGTCGGCGGACTTCAGCTGCGCCTTCATTTTGCGGCCGCCGTAATCCTTCTCGGCGACGATGCCGCGTCCGCGCGCTTCGTTCAGCAGCGGGACGATTCGCGCCTCGGCCGCTTCGCCGAGCGCCACGAAGTACACGTCCGGCGCGGCCGCCTTCGGCAGCTCCACGCCCTGCTTCTCGAGCACGAGCAGCACCCGCTCGAGGCCGAGCCCGAAGCCGACGCCCGTCTGCTCCGGTCCGCCGATTTCGGATACGAGGCCGTTATACCGGCCGCCGCCCCCGATCGTATCGATCGACCCGATGCCCGCCGCTTTGAACTCGAACGCCGTGTGCGTGTAATAATCGAGTCCGCGCACGAGACGCGGGTTGATCGTGTAGGCGATACCCATCGCGTCGAGATGCGCCTTCACCTTCTCGAAGTGCGCGGCGCTCCCCTCGTCGAGGTTGTCGAGCAGCGACGGCGCTCCTTCGAAATGCGCCTGATCGACCTTGCAGTCGAGCACGCGCAGCGGATTGCGGTCCATCCGCGAGCGGCAGTCCCTGCACAGGACGTCCCGCTTCGGCTCGAGGAAGGCGAGCAGCTTCTCGCGGAACGCGGCGCGCGACGCCGGCGTGCCGACCGAATTGATCTCGAGCGTGAAGCCCGTGAGGCCGATTTCCGTGTAAAAGCGGCTGCCGAGCGCGATCACTTCCGCGTCGAGCGACGGATCGTCCGAGCCGAACGCCTCGATGCCGAACTGATGGAATTGGCGGTAGCGGCCCGCCTGCGGCTGCTCGTAACGGAACATCGGTCCGATGTAATAGAGCTTCGTAATATCGGGATCGCCGTACAGCTTGTTCTCGACATACGCCCGCACGACGCCGGCGGTACCTTCCGGCCGAAGCGTCATGCTTCGATCGCCCTTGTCTAAGAACGTGTACATTTCCTTCTCGACGACGTCCGTCGTCTCCCCTACTCCGCGCTGAAACAGTTCCGTCGATTCGAAAATCGGCGTCCGGATTTCGCGGTATAGAAATTTAGAACAAACTTCCCTCGCCTTCGCCTCGACGAACTGCCAGCGTTCGATTTCGCCGGGCAGCAAATCTTGCGTGCCTTTCGGTTTTTGGAACGACATTGGATTGGAACCTCCTGATTCTACCAACGGCAAGAATAAAAAAACTCCCGTCCCCGACAATACGCGCTTGTCAGGGACGAGAGATTCGTGACGAATTTCCCGTGGTGCCACCCACATTCCGAAGGCATGCCTTCGCTCTAACGCTTTAACGCTCGTTACGCGCATAGGGCTACTTGCGGGACGTCATGCGGTACGTCCGCCGTCCGGTTCGCCGTATGTTCTCGGGGAGGTCATTCGTCCGTCCGCTGCAAGACGCTTTCAGCCTATGGCGTCTCTCTCTGGGGGCAAGCCGCAACCGGAGTACTTCATCCCGTCACCGAATCACTGTGAAAAACTGAAACTTTTCACCAATTTTACTGACATCGAACGTAAATGTCAAGTTCGTACCCCCGAAAAACAAAGGTGCCCGCGGCGCAACCGCCGCGAGCCAAGAGTGAAAATATATGTCAAAAAAGGGGGTCGAGATCATTGTATGCGATCAACGTTAAGCGAACATGAAAGAAAGGTTACAGAAAGGTTACAATTTGGGAAACGTTTCCATCGTGTTATCGTCACCTTATGGACGACACCGGCGGACGGAAGCCGAGCGCCATGGCAATGTCCCTGAACAGCATGTACGACTCGCCCACCGTCAGCTTCGCGGGATTTTGGATGCCCGCGATCGTCACGTCCCGCAAGTAGCCGCCGGCTTTGAGCGCCGCCAGCGCGCCGTTCGGCGCGGGCTCGAGGCCGAGCGCCGTCGCGGCGATGAGCGCCGCGTTCTCGAGCGTCAGCGGCGATTTGCGCAGCTGCTCCTCGAGCGTTTTGTCCGCCGGAAACCATGCGCTCGGGTGTGCAGGCATTTTTTGTCCGAAATACCCGCGGGAACCCGCGTAAAGCAAACCGTACTCGACCGGATTCGCAGTCTCGTCCAAACGGAAATCGTTGTCGTACTTCCCGGATACGAGTCCGAGCGAAACGACCGTTTTGAGCCCCGAATATGCGCGGTGCTTCTCATACGGCTGCAGCGGCACCGTGTACGGATGGAGCGACATGCCCTGCGCGTTCAAGCGGCTTTGGAGCGTCGCGATCGCCGACGCGTCCTTCGACATCTCGCGGAACGTCAGACCTCGCTCCTTGGCTATCTTGACGGCCGCTCCGGCCGCCTGCCCCGTCGCCATGCCGACGGGAATCGTGCGCGCGCTGCCGTGCGGCAGCGTATCGAACGAAGCCGCGCGACCGACGACGAGCAAGCCGTCGACCTCCTTCGGCACGATGCTCCGGAACGGCACCGCGTACTTGATCGGCTTAAACAAAATATTGCCGCTGTCCGTCGGCGACGTCGGCTGCAGGTCGATCGGATACGACCCGAAGGCGATGCGGTCCCATTTGTCCTTGTTTTCGAGCAAATCGATAATATTCAGCCGGTACTCGCCGATCATATGGCGCGACTCTCGAATATACGGCTCCGGCGCGGTCCCCCCGAGCGTTAACGTCGAGAGCTCCGGAAACTGCTGCTGCATATGCTTCATGATCAGCGGCAGTTCCCGCTTCCCGGCTTCGATGCCGGCCTGGACGGAGGCGGGATCGAGCGGATCGACGTCGAACAACAGCAACGCGTTGACGAGCGCCGTATTGTCGTTTTGCCGGCCGATGTTAAGTCCGCGCATCTTCACCTGCGGCTGGCTCGGCTTGTATTGGTACATCTCGATGTATCCCCAAGCCGACATTTCCGTCGTGCCGTACCCCTTCTTGCCCTTCAGCCGCTCCCGAATGCCGTTCCACACCTTCGGCGTTACGCCGTTCATGCGGAATACGAGCGTCACCGCCATTTTGGCGTCCGGCTGCCCGATGTCCTCCCTGCCGAACGTGAACGGCACGCCGGCCGCCGCGAAAATGTCGCCGTCCTGCGTCGCGTCGATTACCGCGCCCGAGCGGACGAACAGTTCGGCGCCCTCCTGGGTCGTCAGCTCCATGCCGACCACCCTCGGCGCGCCGCCGATCTCTTCGACGACCGGCTGCATGTCCCGCACCGGCATCATGACGTCGATGTTCGGCTCCGCGTCGACGAGCTTTTGGAATGCGGCCGAGGCCGTGTTGACGTCGAAGGAGTCCCCTTCGGTCATTTTATACCATTCGCTGAAAATCCCTTGATTTAAAATGACGTTGTTATATCGATTCAAATCGACCGTATTCAGCCAGCCGAGCGTCATCAAGCCGCCCAGCGTCCGCCGATTGCGGCCGTCAACCAGCAGCACCTTGAGCCCGTTGCGCGCCGCCGATACCGCCGCCGCCACCCCTTCCGGGTCCGTGCCCGCGACAATGACGTCATACTCCGCGCGCGCGTTCGCCAGCTGCTCGGGCATCTGCAGCGACACCGGCCCGACGGCCTTGCCCGAAAACCATTCCGCGGCCTGAGAAATCCCGCCTGCCGTAGCCGTTCCTCCGCCCGTCAAACATCCCGCCGCCGCGACGACGAGCGTCAATCCCGACAGGACGGCGTTTCGAATCCAATTCCGTTTCATTAGTACGTTTTTCTCTCCCGTTTTCTCTATTGGTCGATCGCGACGTTCCCGTAAGCGCTTTGGAGCAGCTCCAGCTTCTTTTTCGTGTATTCTTGGAAAGCTTGATTGTAATGGAACGGCTCTTTCGGGTTCGGAAACCGCTCCACCCGTTCGCGACCGTCTTCCCCGCCTGGGTACACAACCTTGCTGACCGCGCCGCAGCCGAGACCCACGACCGTTTGGCGCTCCTCCATCATCAAAATATTATAGAGGCTTTCTTTGCCCTCCAAGCTGTAGCCCACGTTCTCCAAATTGCCGAGGATGTTCTTCTGGCGATACAAGTAGTAAGGGACATAACCGTGACGTTTCGTCCACCGGATCGCCTCTTCCATCATCGCCCGAATTTCGTCCCGCTCCGCCACTTCGTACCGATCGCGATCCTTCGTCATTTTAGACGCGCGTTTGAAGGATAAAGTGTGCACGGTGAGCGACTCCGGCATCAATTTTTCCGTCTCGGAGAGCGTGTGCTTCAGCTCCGGCAGTCCCTCGTTCGGCAGCCCGATAATCAAATCCATGTTGATATTGTTCATGCCCATGGACCGGGACAGCAGAAACTTCTCCACCGTCTCCTTTACGCTGTGATGACGGCCGATCGTGTCCAGCGTCTGCTGCGTAAAGCTTTGCGGATTGATGGAAATGCGGTCCACCTTCCATTTCCGCATCACTTCGAGCTTCTCGGGCGTGATCGTGTCGGGGCGTCCTGCCTCGACGGTCAGCTCCCGAACCTTGTCCATGCCCGGGAACGACTCGTGCAGCGTGACGAACAGTGCGTCCATCTGCTCTGCCTCGATGCTCGTCGGCGTGCCGCCGCCCCAATAAATCGTCGTAATCCCAAGACCCGCCGCCTTCAGCCAACGGCCGGTTTCCCGGATCTCGTAATGCAGACCTTCGAGGAACGCCTCCACCGAGCCGTTGTTTCCCCGAATGTCGTATGCCGGGAACGTGCAGTATGCGCATTTCGTCGGGCAGAACGGAATGCCGATATACACGCTCACTTCGTTTTCATTGATCGTATGCAAATCCGGAATGACCTTCAACTGACGCTCCGCCACGTCCGTGAGCAGCCGAGCCTTCTCTTCCGTCACGAAATATTCGTCCTGAATGATGCGAGCGGCCTGCTCGGCGTCGTGACGCAGCAGGAGATTGTGCATCAGCTTCGTCGGCCGGACGCCGGTCAGCGTTCCCCACGGCTGCGCGAGCCCCGTCGCCTGCTCCAACGCCTTGACGAGCCCGGCGCCCAGCGCCCGCTTAATGACCCGGCGCCGGTCGTCGCCCGTCTGGCTGGACAGCGGCCGCTCGTACGACGCATCCCACGTGTTGCCGGACGCCTCCGCCGCCGAAACCTCGACGCCGACGCGATCCCGCTCTTCGTCGATCGTCAGCGCGATCCGGATTCCCAGATCGGCTTGCGCCGCCTCGCCGTCCTCCCCGTCGAAGCGAACGTCCGCCTCCTCGTAAAACAATTTGCACAAATGAAATAAATCCATATCATAATCGGCAAAGCCGACGCGTTCGATGTTGATAATCAAGCGCATAGCCTCCTAAACCATGGTTCCGCGGTACGTGCATAGAATACCATAAGTTTACGATTTATGTACACGCGGATTCCCGCTTTTCGCAAACGCCGGCCGGCTGCCCGGTTCCGCCGCAAACTCGACCAGCGCCTCGGCGTCCGTCGGCCACGCGCCTCTCGCCTCTACCCCCGCTTGAGACCGCTCCAGTCCTCCTTGCTTTAATAAGCCCTCTTTTCGCGTTGTGCGCATAAATTCATGCTCCTTCCGGGATGTATCACCTCCCAGTCTCCCCCGTCCGCGAAAAGATTAACCAGCGGCGTACACATTCATCCGCTTCTCCTACATCGCGTTCTCTGTGCCGTTTACCACGCCGCATGCTCCTCTCAAATTTATTACAACTCTCTCTTCCTTCTCGTACTTTCACCGTCCCTCCCGCTAATCTCTTTCTGATCGCAGCCCACTCTCTTACCATCTTGTTCAAGCTGACCTTCTCAATGCAGTCTTGGTTGCTTCGCACTTCTTTTTCAGCCCATAGATTGTATCTTGCCGTTCCCGCTTATCTTGTTGCCATCCCGAAATTAGCTCTCCCGTCGACGCCTATTCTTTTTTCTCGCGCATTCCGCTCGTATTCCCTTACTTCAGCATCCACGCGACTCTTCATGATCCAAGTCCCCAGACGCCGTACGCGGTAAATTGATTGTTGCACCGTTTCCCAACCTTTCCGCACAAGTTTACTTTCCGTCCCCTTCGTCGCTCTGAAACGCATTTCTCTCCTTCTCCCGTTTTTCAGCACATATGCGACTTGACCTCCGCCCCATCTGCGCCTTGTAATACCTTTCGCGCACTATTCCGTTCATATTTCCTTTCCTCAGCAGCCAAGCTTGCATACCAGTCACACAGCAATCCGCGACAGTCCACCCTCTTCTATCCCCAACATGTGCGCCTCGCCATCCACCCCCATCGACCCTTGTGATGCTCTCGAGCACATTCCGTCCATATTCCATTCATTCAGCAGCCAAGCTCGTGTACCTTTCACATAGCAATCCGCGACAATCCACCCTTTTCTATCCCCAACATGTGCGCCTCGCCATCCTCCCATCGACCCTTGTAATGCCCTCGAAAACATTTCGTTCCTATTCCCTTCCCTCAGCAGCCAAGCTCGTGTACCTTTCACATAGCAATCCGCGACAATCCACCCTTTTCTATCCCCCAACATGTGCGCCTCGCTATCCTCCCATCGACCCTTGTAATGCTCTCGAACACATTTCGTCCCTATTCCCTTCCCTCAGCAGCCAAGCTTGCATTCCTTTCATAAAGCAATCCGCGCCAAACCCCCTCTTTTACCTCCGACTTGTGCGCCTCGCCATCCGTCCCATCGACCCTTGTAATGCTCTCGAGCACATTCCGTCCATATTCCCTTCCCTCAGCACCAAGCTCGTGTACCTTTCACATAGCAATCCGCGCCAAACACCCTCTTTTATCCCCAACATGTGCGCCTCGCCATCCACCCCATCGACCCTTGTAATGTTCTCGAACACATTTCGTCTCTATTCCCTTCCCTCAGCAGCCAAGCTTGCATTCCTTTCATACAGCAAACCGCGCCAAACCCCCTCTTTTACCTCCGACTTGTGCGCTCGCCATCGACCCTTGTAATGCTCTCGAGCACATTCCGTCCATATTCCCTTCCCTCAGCGGAAAACGGAAAATGCAACTTTACACAGGAACATATGTTCGGTATAATTTATCATGTAAGGAGTTGATTTAACATGGATAAACAAAGCCGAGCTTATCAATATTTCTACCGTCAACGCTGGCCGAGCGGTTTTGAATGCCCACGGTGCGGATATAAGGGCTGCTATACAATCGGTACCCGTCGTAACCCCCTTTACCAATGCGCACTGTGCCGTCACCAAACCTCCTTGACCGCCGGTACCGTCATGGAGAAGAGCAGAACTTCCTTGGATAAATGGCTCGCCGCCGTCGAATTGCTGAGCGCTTCTTACGGTGTAAACGCAGTCCAACTGTCTGCAAGGATCGGCGTTTCCCACAAGACCGCATGGCTCATGCTCCGCGCTTTTCGTCGGGCGATTCATAAGTTGGAGGAAGAACGCCAATTCTTAGGGACCGTTCACGCCGGCCTCCAAGTGCTCGGTCCTTATTTCTTCATTACGCATGCCCTTTATCGCAGAGAACGCGTTATTCTTATCGGGGGTTCCATGGACAATCGCACCGGGAAAGCT
>NZ_DASQNA010000044.1 GCF_035645195.1 Paenibacillus sp.
GAACCGTGCTTTTGCCTCCAGCTTCCTCCAGATTCTGCCTCACGACAGACACCCTTGCTTTTGGCTAATGGTAGGCGCTTGCCAGCCCCCATTCCGGACTTTCACCGTAGAGATGACGCCCATGCTGGGCGTACAAACAAAGGGGAACCGGACGCTATGTCCGGTTCCCCTTTTGAATTTTTTATTTCAACAGCGTTTGCACCGCGCTCGCCGGAACGACGAGGTGAATGTTCCCCATCGTCCGGAGCGAGCCGGAGATGACGCCCGCAAGCCGCCCCTCCTCGTCGATCAGCGGTCCGCCGGACATGCCGTTCGCGATTTGCGCGGACGTGAGGATCCGGCTTTTCCCGTTGATCTCCGCTTTCGGCGAATTGACGATGCCTTCCGTGACGATCGGCGTGTTTTTGAGCGGATAGCCGATCGCAAACATTTTCTCGCCGTGCTTGACGGCGCCCTGCCGAAGCGTTAGCGCCGAATACCCCTCCTTGCGGGAAGGAAGCTTTAATACGGCCGCATCGTTCTCGACCGACGAAGCGATCACTTGAATCGATTCCGCCGTCGTGCCGTCCGGGAAGACGGCCTGCAGCCGTTCCGCGCCTTCTACCACATGATAAGCGGTAACCGCGGTGCCGTTCGAGCCGATCACAGCGCCCGTGCCCGTCGCCGCCACCGTTCCGTTGGCGCGCAGCGCCCGCACGTAGAACACCGCTTGATGCGATCGCTCGTAGACCGCCTCCGCGTCGTACCGCGGCGGTTCGTCCGCCGCGGCGCGGTCGAGGAGGAAAAGCCCGGGCGCCAGCAGCATCGCCAGCGCCGCCGCGAGCCATATCGTTCGCGTCCTCTTGATCATTGCGTTCCCCTTCCGTTATTGCGCTGCCGCCATAATTTGTTCGTATGCCCAATGGGACGCATCCACGTCCGCGAACGCGCGGGCGTCGGCCTTCGCTTTCGCGCCGAGCATGCGATTGATCAACACGACGGCCTGCGCTCTAGTCAGCTCCTCGTCCGGCCGGAACGTCCCGTCCGGGAAGCCTTGAATGTAGCCGGCCGCGGTGAACGCGTTGACGTAGCCTTCGGACCAATGGCCCCTGACGTCCGCGAGCGGCGCCGTTCCCCGCTGTTGCTCGAGCTGGAGCAGCCGCGCCATGATGACGACGAACTCCGCCCGCGTCAACCCTCGATCGGTGCCGAAGGTGCCGTCCGGATACCCTTGAATCAGACCCGCGGAAGCGAAGAACGCCACCAGCGTTTCGGATTCGCCCGCCACGTCCGAGAACACGTTCGCGACATCGACTTCTTCCATATCGATCAGCGGCGCGATGGCGCGAACGAGCTCGCCGCGGCTCAAGGCGGCGTCCGGCTTGAACGTTCCGTCCGCGTAGCCGGTCATATAGCGGATTTCCGCCGCTTCCGGTTTGACCGAATACGCCGCGTTCCCGACCTGCACCCGGAACGATTCGACGACGTCGCTGCCTTCGACGAGCACCCGGATCGTCGTGCTGCGCGTTACGACGATGGCTCCGTCGTAGACCGCGGAGGACTTCGTCGGCTTGCTGCCGTCCGTCGTATAGTAGAGCTTCCGGCCTTCCGGCGCGGTCAGCGTCACTTTACTGTTCTTGGCCACCTTCACCGGCTGATCGCCCGCGCCCGCTTCCACGCCGCCGATCCGCGCCACGACCTCCGGCTTCGGTTCGACGATCGGTACGAAGACGAAGCCCCCGAAACCGGGATTGAGTTTTTGCCATACGCCGGTAAACACAGCGCTGCTTTCCTTGTCTTCCGCTACGGCGATCGCCTTGATCGTCGCCGTGTCGTTCAGCGCGATCGGCCCCGTATACAGCATGGAATATACGGTCGGCGCGCTGCCGTCAAGCGTATAGTAGATGACTCCGCCCGGTTCGTCCGTGATCAGCACGACCTGAGCGGTCGAGGCGAACGACCTTTCGCCGGGACCGGCGTAAGGCGCCTTCGCTTGTTCCGCGAAGCGAAGGGGCGGCTCGTTCACGACGATGTCGCGGCTGAGCCCTTGCGCCTTCGCCGTCAACGTAACGGCGCCGGCCGTCCGCAGCCTCGCTTTCAGCTTGCCTGCATCCCTGAGGAACACGATCTCGTTCGGGTTAGCGGTCCATGCGATCCCCGCGTCCCCCGTCACTTCGAAATCGGTCGAGACGCCGTACAACCCGTCCCGTTCGGCGAAGACGACCGCGACGGACGCGAGCGCCGCGTCGGGGCTGGCGCCGAAGGCGGCAAGCCGCGGATATGATCCCGCAGCCGCAATCCAGCGGTCGGCCTGCAAGCCGTTCGGCACGCTGCCGCTTGCGAGCGCGCTCGCCGGGAGTCCCCGCGCCCCGGCGATGTCGCCGGATACGCGCTTGGCCGCCTCGTCGTAGTAGGCCGTATTCGTCTTAAGCATCTGTTTATTGAACACGCTGTTCGAAATGGTCGCCGCGGCCAGCTTCTGGCCGGCGACGCCCCCGAAGAACGTCGTCCCCGGGACGATGGCCCCGGCGACGCTCGCTTCGGCTTCGCCGACGTTGATCGAACGCGAGATCGCGCCGCTCGCCGCCACGCCGGCGATGCCGCCGGCGTAAGCGCGGTTCGTGCCTTCCGCGCGAACTTCGCCGGCGAAGGAAACATGCTCGATGCCGCCTTCGTTCCGACCGGCGATCCCCCCCGCCGCCGGCGATGCGCCGGAAGCGCGGACCGCGCTGTAGGCGAACGATTCGGCGATGATGCCGGAAGCGAGGTTCCCCCCGGCGATGCCGCCGGCTTGAAGCGCCGGTCCGGCAGCCGTCACAGCGCCGGAGGCGAACGACACGGCGATGCGCCCCCGGTTGGTTCCGGCGATGCCGCCCGCTTGCAGCGATGCGGCGCCCTCCGCCTGCAGACGTCCTGTATAGGAGCTGTTCCCGATCTCCCCAAAATTCGTTCCGACGACGCCGCCGACCGCAAGCTCGTCGCCTTTCGTCTGGAAGCCGACGGAGGACTTCGCCGATTCGACGACGCCGGAAGCGAGGTTCTCTCCGACGATGCCGCCGGCGGTGAGCCGCGACACTTCGGCGCCGGCAATGGTTCCCTTGGCGTTCGCGCCGGCGATGCGCCCCTGATTCGAGCCGGCGATGCCGCCGATCTTCGCCTCCGGAGCCCCCGCCGCGTTCAAAGCGCCGTCGTACGAGCCGTTCTCGATCGCGCCTGCATTATCGCCGGCGATGCCGCCGACGGCGAGCGCGCCGGCCGCCGCTTCGACGGCTACGCTCGACGCAGCTTCGGCGATCGTGCCGGAAGCTGCGTTGCCCCCGGCCGCCCCGCCGACGAGAAGACGTCCCGCCGCTTTCCCGTTCAAGCTTCCTCGAATGTCGGCCGACTCGATACGGCCCTCGTTGACGCCGGCGATGCCGCCGACCTGTACGAGGTCGGCGCCCTCCGCCTCGACGCCGCCCGCGAACGCGCTGTCGCGGATGACCCCCGGCGCCGCATTGCGTCCGGCGATGCCGCCGGCGGCGAGCGGCGACGCGGCCGCCCTAGCGACGACGGCCGCATCGGTTTTCGCTTCCGACACCGTGCCCTCGTTCGTGCCTGCGATCGCGCCGACGCGCGCGCCGCCCCGAACCGTCCCGGAAACCTCCACGCTGCGGATCGCGCCTCCGGCGCGGTTCACGCCCGCGACAACGCCCGTATCCGCGGCGCCGGCGACGTCCGCGCCGCGGAACGTCAGGTTCGAGATCGTGCCGAAGTTTTCGCGTGCGAAGCCGGCCGGCACGTCCCCCGATCCCGCTGCGCGGAATCCGTGAATGACGTGCCCGTTGCCCTCGAACGTCCCGCGGAACGCCGCGAACGACAGCCATTGGACGTTCGATCCGTCGAGATCGGCCGCGAGCGAGAAGCGTTCAAGCTCCGGCGCCGCAGCGGCCGTCCGATGGTACAACCGGTAATACGCAAGGCCGGAATCCTCATTGTAAAGCAGGATCGCGCCGAGCAGCTGCGGCACGGTCGAAATTGATACCGTATCGAGCGCAGACTCGCTCAAGAACGCCGTATCGATATCGAAGTTCCAATACAAGGCGGAGATGGCGGCGCCGCGGTCCTCCGCCGCGATGCCCGCTGCCGTCCCGAGCTGGTACCCGATCGGACTCCCCGGCGCGGCGTGCGCCGACGATACGATCGAACCATCCTTGTACTGATAGCCGAGCAGCGCCCCGCGGTAGACGAGATTCCCGTTCGCCCGGATGACGGCTTCGCCGCCGCCCGAGTACACCGAATCCAAGTCGCCGTCGTTGTAAGCGGCGAAGCCGCCGATGTACAGCCTCGTGCTTTGCTCCGTGCCGCTCGCTTCCATGCGCGGCGACAGCGCGTATGCGTTCGAGATGCGCCCGTTCCGCTCCACGGCCGCCGCGAAGCCGCCGGTCCGCGGATCGAAGCCGGTATGCTGCAGGGAGCCCGATGCGCGGGCAAAGTCGATTTCATAATGGTCGACCGAACCCGCGAAGCCCCCGACATGCGAGCCGCCTTGCGCGGCGAGCGCGACGGCGCCCGACGCGTATGCCTCTCGGATGCGGCCCGGGCGAGGATCGTCCTCGCCGACGGTGCCCGCGAAGCCGCCGGCATACAGCGTGTTGTCCGGATTCGTATCCTGCACGCTCACCGCCGCCTCGGCGTAGGAACGCTCGATGACGGCATTGACGACCGTCCCGGCGAAGCCGCCCGCCCGGGTCGCCGGCAGGAAGAGCGGCCGGCCGACGGCCGAACCGACGTTCACGCTGCCGGACGCGAGCGTCCGCGAGTAATGAATCTCGCCGCCGGCGACGGCGCCGAACGCGCCGCCGACTCGGTATACCCGGCTCGTATCGGCCGATACGCCGCTCTCCGACACGGCTCCGACGACGATGCCGTCGGAATGGCCGGCGATGCCGCCGACGTAGGCTTGATCGGCACCGTGCGCCTCGATGGACGCCGAAGACTTCGACTGGTAGATCGACGCGCCGGACAGCTTGCCGGCGATGCCCCCCGCATACAAGACGGCCGCCTGGTTCGCGCTGTCCGCCTTGATCGATCCGGCGAGCGTCTTGGCGTCGTAGACGCCATGGTACAACGGAATCATGAGCCCGAAATCGTACGCCCGGTTCGGGTCGCCCGACGACAGCGTCCCGACGATGCCGCCGGCGGCGCCTTCCGTCGCTGCGGCCGAGAGCGCGATGTTCGGCGTCGCGGCCGCTCGATACACGATGGAATTTTCCGCCGTGCCGGCGATGCCGCCGGCCGCGGCCCGGTTGCCCGACGCTCGTATCGCCGCGTTCGAAACCGCGTCGGATACGGCGGCGTCCGTCAAGACGCCGACGATGCCGCCGACGGCAGGCTGCGCGGCGTTGTCCGCGGACGCGATCGCGACGCCGGACGCATGCGCCGACTGCATATCGAACGCGTTCGTCCCGCTCCCGAGCTTCGCGCCGGCGATGCCCCCGACGACGGCGGTGCCTTTGATGCTTCCGCCGGCCTGGACGCCTTCGACGCTGACGCCGCTCATCGGGTTGGCCGCTTCGGACCGGCCGGCGATACCGCCGACAGTCGAGTTCGCGCCGAGCGCCTGCACATCCCCGCCGTTCAAGACCAGCTTAACGGTATCCGCCCGTCCCGACACGAAGTGGCCGACGAGGCCGCCGACCATCGCGTCCGCGCCGGTCGTCTGCAGCGCATATCCCGCTTCGACGGTCAAGCCCGCGACGTTCCCGGCCTGCCGCCCGATCAAGCCGCCCGCGATCGTCTCCGCTCCCGCGCTCCGAATCGTGCCGAGCAGCGAGCTCGCCCGCAGCGCGCCGGCCGGTACGGCAGCGGCGTTGTCCCCGATCGCTCCGCCGACGACGGCTCGATCGGACACCCCTTCGATGACGGCTTGCTCGCCCAAGGCGACGGACAGTCCGTCGATCGTTCCTTCGTTCTTGCCCAAGATGCCGCCGACGACGTTCCCGCTGACGCGCGCTTCGCGCACGAGCTGCACGTCGACGTCCGAGACGCTGCCTCGGCCGAGTCCCGCCAGCGCGCCCGTCAGGCGAACGCCTTCCACGGCGAGCGGCTCCAAGGAGAGCCGCTCGACCGACGACGATACGCCGAGAATGCCGAACAATCCGGCATAGTCGTACCCCGGCTTCACCGTGAAGCCGTCGATCAAATGCCCGCCCCCGTCCAAAGCGCCTTGGAACGCATGGGCGTCGTCGATGCCGATCGGCACCCATTGGCTCGACTGGATATGGATCGGTTGAACGATGCGAATCGTTCGGCCGGCGAAATCGAACGCGGCGAGCCCCGGCACCGTTCCGTTCACGACGGCCGCCAGCCCCGCGAGCTCCGCTTCGGTGCGAAGCTCGAATTCGACGGCGTCCTTATCGCGCGTATACCAATTGATGTTGGCGTTCACTTGACTGCCGTCCCCGCCGCCCGTATTCGCGCTGCGAATCAGCTCCGGGTATTGGTACTCGGCGTTCAACGAGCCGTACTTCCATACCGCGGCGAAGTCCCAGCCCGACAAAGCCGGGAACGCGGCGCGATCTTTCAGCGTGTCGCCAAGAATCGTGCTGATCCGAGGCCGGTTGTTGAGCCAGCGGTAATTCCCTTCGGCGAAGTCGGGCAAGTCCGCGTTAATCCCTTGCGCTTCGTCCTTCATATAATACGTGCGGAACAGCAGCTCCTTATTGGCCGTGTCATACCGGCCCGCGAAGCCGCCGGCCAATGCGCCGTTCGACGCCGTGACCCTGCCCGCCGCGTATGCCGTATTCACTTGTCCGCCCGTAATGCGGCCGAGGAAGCCGCCCGCATACGAGTTCGCGCCGGACGCGTCGACCGACTTCGCCGCATAGGCGTTCGCGATCGAGCCGCCCGTCAGCTCTCCGGCGAACCCGCCCGCGAGCGTATATGCCCCCGCCGCGGCGACCTTCGCGTTCGCGTACGAGGCTTCGATCGCGCCGGACGTTCGGCCGACCAAGCCGCCGAGCGCGGCCCAGGCGGACGCCGTTCCGTTCGACTTGCCGGCGACGTCGATGTCCACGTACGAAGCGACAATCCGCCCGTCGTTCGCGCCGACGAGCCCGCCGGCCGTCGCGCTTTCGCCCTCGACCGTCAGCGTCGAGTTGGCGTAGGTGTAATACAGCGTGCCGGTCGCGGCGTTGACGCCGGCCAAACCGCCGACGACGCTGCCGTTCCCTTTCGAGGTGACCGGAATTTTGTCGCTGATGCTGTTGTTCGCGATCAACGTGCGGTTTTCCCCCGCCATGCCCCCGATTTTGGAGGACGGAGACTGCGACTGAACCGCGCCGACGATGCGGCTCTTTTGGATCGAGCTCGCCGTCGTCGCCGGCGTCGTCGTCGGATCGCCCGCTCTTGCGTCGTTCAAGCCGACGAAACCGCCGATAGTCGCGCCCGAAGCGGATTCGTTCGTCCGGAGGTTGAACTCCGTCAGATACACGTGGTGGATCAAGGCGGCGTTCGTGCCGCGATGGTACCCCGCCATGCCGCCGGCGACGGCGTTCGGACCGCTCACGATGACGTTCATGCGCTGCCCGACAAGGCTGTCGAGCCCGGAGACGTCGCTATAGCCGACGAGTCCGCCCGCGTATACGTTCGCGGCTTCCGCAGCGACGGAAATCAGCACGTTCTCCGCGTTCGCGCGGAACGTATCCCCTCTTGCCGTCGATTGCTCGAGCCGTCCCGCGATGCCGCCCGCCTGCGCGCCGTTCCCGCGGATCGTCAGCATGACGACGTTCGGCGTCTCCGCCTTCACGGTCGGGTAGTCGATGGCGGTCTCCTTCGCGATGCCCGCGATCCCGCCGACGAACACATTGGCGCCAGTGACGGTCGCGAGCGGCGCGTCCTGCGCTTCGACGATTGGATCGACGATGGACGGCGCTTCGCCGCCGCTTCTCTCCGATCGGCCGACGATGCCCCCCGCCGCGCCAAACTCGCCCTTCGGCTGGAGCGTAACGTTCAAGGCGGAGGCGTCCGCAAGCAAGCCGACGTTCCGGCCGGCGATGCCGCCGAGATCGTTCGCGCTGCCTTCCGCCGTAATGTCGATATGCTCGGCCGCCGCGTTCGCCGCGCGCGACCGGTTTTCCCCGAATACCCCGCCCATGCGGACCGTATTCCCGGTCGAAAGATACGAACCGTTCTTCGCGATCAGGCGGCTGGCGCCGTCCGCGAGCTCCGCTTCGTTCGCGCCCGCGATGCCGCCCGCTTGCACGGCGGCGCCTTGGATGCGCAGCGTAATGCCGTCGCTTTCGGCGTACAAATGCGAGGTGCGATTGACGCCGACGATGCCCCCGACGTCGGTGCCGCCGGCCGGCACGTCGAAATTGAGCGCCTCGGCTTTCGCGAGCGCATCCGCGGCGCCGACGATTGATTCCGCCGTCAGCAACCCCGCGACGCCGCCGAGCCGATGCCCGGTCGTTCCCGTGTCGGCCAGCAGCTGAACCTTGATCGACCGGATGCCCGTCAGACGAAGCGCGCCGTCGTTCGTGCCGACGATACCGCCCGCGGTCAGCTGATCGATTCCCGCGCCGCGCAGCGTCACGCTCGCGAATGCGTCGCTGTTCTCGACGCCCGATACCGCGTTGTCGATGACGCCGACGGCGCGTCCGGCGATGCCTCCCGCCGTCCCCCCGTCCGTCGTCGCCGTCAGCGCAAGGTAACCGACGGCGCTCTGCGAGACGGTGCCGTTCGACTGCCCGACGACCCCGCCGGCGACGCCGTCGGAGGCGATCGTCGCGAACGCGTCCGACGCATTCCCCGAGCGGGAACCGGACAGCGTCGCGTTCTGCGTCGCGCCGGCGATCCCGCCCGTCAATACATGGCTGCCGCCGGTCGCGGCGATCGACCCGCGGAACGTACCGTTGGCCACGGTCCCGTCCGCGATGTAACCGACTACGCCGCCGGTGCGCACCGGACGGTCCGCGTCCGCGCCCGTCGCCGCGACCGTGATCCGGCCGGCGAACGAAGCGCCCGTCACGGTCCGGTCGACGCCGTCCGTCAGCGCGCCGATATAGCCGCCGGTATACGCCGCCGACACGGCGTTCACCGTAATGTCCCCGCTGCTCACGACGTTGTCGCTCGGCAGAGCGGAGGTGCGCGCGTAAGCTCTATTGGAAACAATGCCGCCGGTGTATACGCCAGTGCCGCCGTTGACGGAAATCGCGCCGCTGTTCGTATACGCGCTCGGCGCATCGCTGTCCAGCAGCAACCGCTCGGACGCGCGGCCGACGAGACCGCCCGTATACGCCTCGGCCGGAGCGCCCGTCACCGTCACCGCTCCCGCGTTATGCGCGCCGCTCGCGAAACGGAGCTGACGTTCCGCGTAACCGACCAACCCGCCGGTATACACTTCCGAAACGCCGGAAGCGGTAACGCTCGCGGCGTTGGTATAGACGCTCGCCCACTCGAACGGCGCGGCGGTCGAACCGACGAGGCCGCCGGTCATCGCGCGCGTTCCCCCGCGGTTCTCGACCGTTCCCGTATTCGTGAAGGTGAACGACAGCGGGCCGAGGTCCGCGCGGACCGAGCCGGCGAGCGTGCCGGCATGCGTGCTCTGCGCCGCCGCCGCGTCGATCAACACCGCGCCCGAGTTCGACGTATTGCTGGAGAACGCGACCGGTCCTCCGACGCTGCCGAGGATGCCGCCCGCGTACACCGTCGTCCCGCCGAAGCCGGAGACGCTGCCCGTATTGCCGATCGGCGTGTCGTCCTCGTTCATCGTCAGGGCCCCTTCCGTCGCCCCCGCGATCCCCCCTGCGTAGACGATCGTGCCGGACGCCGACCCGGATCGGATCGCGCCCGCATTGCCGACCTTCTTCATGACGAGGCCTTGCGCGCTCGTCTGTCCCGCGACGCCGCCCGCGTAAGCGACCGAGCCGGTCGTCGTCACGGCGGCGTAGTTGTTCGAATTCGCGATCACGCCCCCCGCGGAGCCTGCGATGCCGCCCGCCGCGGAAATCCCCGCGGGCGCATCCGCCTCGACGGTCATGTAGTTGGAGATGTCGTACACGGTGCTGACGCCCGACATCCAGCCGACCGCCGAGCCGGCGTACACGTCTTCCGAGACGCTCTGCACGTCGATAAAGCCGGTGCCGGCGAACGTGAAGCCGCCTACCGTCCCCCCTTGCATCACGCCGATCAGACCCGCATACGGCACGTCTCCCGTGATTTTCATCCCGTCGATCGTCACCGTCGCTCCGCCTTTGGCGATCAAGGTCCCTTTGAACGGGTTGGCCGCCGTTCCGATCGGCACCCACTCGTAAGCGGACAAATCCAAATTCCGATCGATCTCGAGCACTTTGCCCGCAAATCCGTCGACGACCCCGTCGTTCACGAGCTTCGCCGCGCCCGCCAGCTTCGCCGGCGTATCGATCGTGTAGCTCGGATAAATCGGATCGTACCAGCCGCTGTCGGCATGGTCCGTCCAATGATGAGCGCCCGCGGTCGCCCACTGCACGCAGGTCCACATGGCCGCCAACAGAGCGACGATCGAAAGGGCGAAGCCGACCCTTCTGTGCTTCCGTATCATTTCTGCACCATCCTAAAGAGTACTTTCTATCATCCTGGGAAAATATCCTCGAAAAACGGTGTCCGCACCGTCCTAGAGACAAATGCGGACACACAGCCTTACTTCTTCGTAATCAATTGGTCGATACGCACGGCGATCGCCGCCGCCTGCGCCCGCGTCAGGACGCCGTTCGGCGCGATGCTGCCGCCTGTACCCTCGATGATGCCTAATCGTACGGCCAAAGCCACCTCGGTCTTCGCCCAATCCGGAACCGAAGCCGCGTCCTCGAACCTGCCGAGAATCGCCGCCGTCTCCCGCTCGGTGAGCGGCTTCGCGACGCCGAGCGTCGAGACCAGTCGGCCGACCATCGCCATCGCCTCGACGCGCGTCAGCGTTGCGTTCGGAGCGAACGCGCCGTTCTCGAGGCCGTTCACCAACCCGAGCTCCGCCGCGGCCGAGACGCTGTCGCGATACCAATCGGAGCTTTTCACGTCTGCGAACGCGCGGCTGCCGGTTCGGTTCATCATGCCGGCGACGCGCAGCAGCAACGTCGGGTATTCGGCGCGGGTAATGCTCGCCTCGGGATCGTAGCGGTTGTCGCCTTTCCCCATGACGAGCAGCTTCGACGCGGCGGATTCGATGCTCTCGCGTCCCCAGAACTCGTGCGGGACGTCGTCGAACGTCTGCGATTTGCCGACGAACGCGACGCTGCCCTTGCCGGTCAATCGCACCTCGACCGTCGGCTTGCCGCCGCTTTCGTCCATGGCCCATGGCAGCGGCGTCCAGCGGCCGTCCCCGCCGACCAGAACGACGGCGGTAAGCTCCTCCGCCGCGACCGTCTCCGGAAGCGGCAGCTTCATGTCGACGTAGCCGTTCCACGCCGAATCCGGAAGATTCGTTTCGATCGTGACGCCTTCTCCGGCGCCTAACAAGGAAGCCTGCACCTTCGACAAGAGGGCGCTCGTTTCGCTCGCCGCCGCCTCTTCGTTGTTCTTCAGCGTCAATTCGAACCCGTTCGTCACGCCGGCGAGCTTATCCGGAGGAAACTCCAGAGTCGCTTTCGGCATTTGGATGCGGATGGTTTTCTTCTTCTGAATCGCCTGCTTCACCGCGTCGGCGCGGAACTGAATCGTGACCGACGGGGCGGCCAGTTCGGCGGAGGCGATGACGATATCCCCAGCGATCCCTTCGAGATCATGCGAACCCACGACGACGACCACGGATTCGGAGTTGCTCGACATCGTTGCCGGCTTGTTGTTGAGCATCACGCTGCTCGAACCGCCTCCGGCGAAGCCGCCGAAGCCTCCGAAACCTCCGAAGCCGCCGACGCCCGTTTGCGATCCCGGAGTCCGCACCGCGGCGGACACGGCGACGACTTCCTTGCCCGACGACGTTCGGAGCGCGACCATGATCGCTTCCCTCGCGTGCACGTCGACGATGCCGTCCTCCGGAACGAACGCCCAATCCGCGATTGCTTCCCGGAATGCCGGGACAGTGATGGCGTCCGTGTTGAAACGGCGGTACACCAATTGTTTGCCGCCGAGGTCTATATCCGAAGGCAGCGTCCAGCTCAGCTTCGTTTTCCCGCCCGCGACGGAGGACGCGCTCAGCGCGATCGACTTCATCGCCGCCGGCTCCGGAAGCTGTACCGAAGCGACGGCCATGCCTTCGATCGTCACCCCGTCGGAAACCCGATACGTCGCCTGGACTAAGCTGGCGCCGACTTCGAGCCCTTTGATCTTGCCGGTCTCGCTGACGCTGACGGCTTCGCCTTGAGCGACCTCGAACGTCAATCGATCTTTCAGCTCGGGCGGCACCGGAATCGTCTTAAATTTCGGTTTGCCCTGCGCGTCCTTGCCGTCCGGCACCCGCAGCGACGCCTGAATCGTTCGCTCCGCTCCGGGCAGCAAGACCGGAAGCTGCTCCAAGACCAGCCCGACCGGCACCGCGATGTCGTTCGTAATGTCGACGACCGCCGCGTTCTCGTTCCCCGCTCCGTCGGTCGCGACGAATCGAAGCGAAACGTTCGGTTCGACCGAGTCGATCGGCACGGTGCCGCGGAAGCGGCCGTCCTCTTCGACGGTAACGGCCGTTCCGTTGACGAGCAGCGCCGCGTCGTTCGAGGTTTGACCCGCAACCTCGATCAATCCCTCGCTCGCTCGCTCGCCGGTCGCAGGCGCGTCGATGTACAGCACCGGCGCCAACGTGTCCACCGTCAGGTACAGCATGGTGGTTCCGACGTCTTTCGTCTTCTTGTTCCGCGCCACCAGCTCGATCGCGTACGGACCGTCCGTCTTCAAGCGGTCGAACTTCAGCGTCCCGCGGCTTCCGCCGGCTTCGTTCGCGAACGGGAATACGCCCAGCGACTCCTCGCCGTAGAACGCTTCGACCTCGATATCCTTTTGGTTCGACGTCAGTTCGACGCTTTGTGCGGTTTGATTCGTCAGCATGTGAATCGCATGCGCGTTCACGGCCGACAGAGACGCCGACGCGGCGCTCAGCTTCGGCTTCGCCGGAACCGGCAGCAGCTTCGAGGCGCTCTTCACGGCCGCCGCGAAATGATAATTCTCGTTTTTGTCCGCTTCTATCGTCGGCTTCGTGACGGCGGACACGCCGATCGCATACGTATGTCCGACCTCGAGCCCCGTATATTTCACTTCTTCTTGGAGGTTCATGACCGTGCCCTCCAAGCTGGCCACATCGATCGCGTCGCTCGTCGTCGTCGCCGCCCAGCCGCCTACGCGGATGCCCTCGTAGCGCCCTGTTTGCGGGTTCCAATACGGCGCGAGCTCGGCCTCGGTGAACAGCAGCTCGCCGAAGTTGGAGTACGGCTCAAGCTTTTCGCCGATCTGCCGGAACGCTTCGATCTGGTAGCTGTGCTCGAACGGTTCGTGGCCCTGCTTCTTCGGCGAAGGCTTGAACGACAGCTCGAAATATCCGTTGCCGCCCGGTTCGATCGCGACGGCCTCGACTTCCTTCGGCGCAAGAGGATCGATGATTTCGAATCGGTCCGCCGAAGTTTTCGTGCCGAACGCGCTGTCCGAGCGAAGCTCCGCCCGCAAATAATATTCGCCCTGCTGCAGCAGCCCGCGAATGTCTTCCACATCGCCGAGCATCGAAACTTGAGTGACGTCGATCGCGAGACTCCCGCTCGTCGTCTTGCCGGCGACGCCGCCTTGATGATCGACCGGAAGGTCTTTCGCGATCAACAGGCCCGGATCTCCCGGCTCCAGCACATCCGCGCCGCCCTCGAGCTTCGTCGTTCGCGCCGTCACCGCGTCCTTGGCGAGGTACAAGTTGATCGTATCGCCCGCCTTGGCATGGTCCACCGACCAGGAGGCCGTAAACAGATTCGCGTTGTTCTGATGCTTCGCCAGCGCGACGTTCTTCAGCGTCGGCGTATTCGGAACGTTGAGCAGACGCGTCTCCACCGGATTCACGGCCGTCAGCGTCCAAACGCCGCCTTGCTGCGTGCGATCGCTCGGTATCAGAATGTACGCTTTGCGCACGTCCACGCCTTCGGACGAACTCGCCGCCGGAATGACCTGCGTGAAAGCGTTGGCCTTCGGATTCGTGTTCGTATTGTCGAAGACGATCGGATACGTCTTGCCGGACGCATCCTTCAGCGTAAAGCTAGGCATCTGCTGCTCTACGTATTCCATTTCGATGATGGCGTTGCCGGACACGCCGGCCATCGGGATTTCATGCACCCGTCCGCCGTTCTTGACCGTAATGCCGCCGATGCCGACGTTCATCGCGCCCGTATCGAGCACGCTGACGCCGTCCGCGACTTCCCGGTATACGATCTCTTGCGTCTCCTGCTCCGTATCGAGCCACGAGGTGGCGACCGTAGTCATCCCCTGGCCGATGACGAGCAGCTGCGGTCCGCGTTCCGGGTTGTCGACGACGAGGTGCACCAGCCCTTCGGGCAACTGCTCCCCGGACGTACCGAACTCGACGCCGCCGCCCCAGTAGTAGGTGACGCCCAGCGTTACGAACAGAACCCCGACGCTGCCCCAAATCTTATCGTTATTCAGTCCGAAGAATACGCTGCTGAGCGGGATGCCGCCGACGACGGGCACGCTGCTCGGGATTTGCACCTTCGCCCCGATGTATCCTTCGAAGTCGATACGGTTTTTCTCGAGATTTTGCCCGACGAAAATGCCGGCTTTCCCGACGATCAAATCCCAGCCTCCGATGTCTACCTCGGCCTCTAGCCGCACGAACCACGGCTTCACCCACTGCGCCTCCAAGAGCGCGTAGGTAAGCATCGGCAGCAGATCGTCGTCCGTCGGCTCGGGAACCGCGGAGAAGTCCATCTTCCCTTCGATCTTGATCCCGGTCCGCTTCAGCGTTAAATCGATATCGCCGAAATGATACGCCGGGGAAACGCCGAATTTCAGGCTGACGCCGGCCTCGATCACGAGCGGGAACGGATCGTCTTTCGTGCCGCCCGCGATCGTATCCGCAAGCTCGCGCACCGCGCCCCGAACGCCCGTGATGTAAGTCGCGCCCGTGACCAGCACGCCCGGCTTCGGCAGCGTCGTGCCGAAGGCGACGACGTCCGGCAAAATGCGTCCGTCCGCGACCCGTTTGAACGAAAGCGCCGCTTCGATCTCGACCATGCTCTTGAGCTGCGCGGCGAAGCTGACGCCGTACTGGTTCGACACGTCGTCCACATCCTGAACGAAGTGAACGATGTCGATGCTGCCCTTCGGCTTGGAAGGCTCTTCCGGTTCCGAACCGCCCCCCGTACCGCCGGTGCCGCCGCCCGAACCTCCGCCTGCGCCTCCTCCAGCGCCTCCGCCGGAGCCGCTTCCCGAACCGCTTCCCGAGCCTGCGCTATCGCCGGCCTTGCCCGAATCGTCGGGACCGATCAAGCCCAGCTCCTCGTTCAAATCGAATTTCAAGTGCGCATCCACGCCGACGAAGCCCTTGTCGTTGAACACGACGTTGCGCATCTCCGCTTCGATGACCTTCAGCGAAAGCTTCCCGCCGAAAGAGATGCCGCCTTGCGTCAGCACGAAATCGTTGAACGTAAATCCGAAGCCGTCGAACGTGAACAAAGACGGCGAGAACAAGCTTTGTTTATTGAAATACACCTGCTCGATCATCAGCTGCCGGAGCGGGTTCAATCGGTCCCCGAGAGCCCCGACCGCCCAGCTGAGCGTACCGTTGAGGCTGTTATCCTCTTCGTTGCCGCCGCTGTCCGGGAACGATTCGTCTTCGATGAGGTACCCGTCTCCGAGCGTCTTTTCGAAACCGTTGTAAAAGTCGAGCGTCCACTCGCCGTCATGGAAAATAAATCCGCTGCTGGCGACGCTGAGCGTCCCCTCGCCCTTCACGAAGAGCGTATCGAAGAACGGCATGTCGTCGTACCCTCCGACGCTGTCGTCTACGCCGAACGCATCCAGCTTGCCTCGGGCGAACACCATGTCCTTCCCTTTGTACGCGACCGCGTCGTTGATGAGGGCGGGCTCGGTTTTCGTATCGACGATGACCTGCTTGTCGCTGCCTTCGCCCACTTCGCGAATCATGCCGCGGACGACGACCAGCGATTCCCGCTCGATGTCCTCGTCCCCGAAAAACTCTTCCATCGCTTCGTCCGACTCGAACAGCCTGTAATGGTACGTCGGCGTTTCCGCGAGCGCGGAGTCGTCCAAGTAGGAAGCGGTATCGAATTCGGGGTCCACGGCTTTGCTGGCCATGGCGACGAACGTCCGCGCTTGCTTATACGCCATAACGGCCGAGTATAAATCTTCCCCGCCTTCGAAAGGCGCATCGGGGTACAGCTCGTTCAGCTCCTCCAGCAAATCGCCGGACAGCGACGGGGTCACGTGGCTAATATCCACGGACTGCTTGTATACGGCCAAAATATTCGCTTCGCGAATTCTGGATTCCGCGTTGTCCGTGACAAGGAACGTTTGCTCGGACGTTAAGTCGAACAGCGCGGCCGTTTCCGGATCTCCGCCTGCGTCCCCTTTGTAATCGATCTCGACCGAATATTCCCCGAGCGGCAGCTCCGGTCCGAGCCCCGCTTCGATGACGTCGCCGGCCTCGTTGACGCGATCCCCGCCTTGATACGTAATGCGCATATCGCCGGAAAACCCGTCATCGGTCGGAAGCAGCGTGACCGATGTTTTCACCGGAACGCGATACCGCTTCCCCGTGACCTTCTCCTTGAAGAACAGATCGAAGTTCGGATCGCTGCTCTCGTTCCCCGTGAAGTACGCGCCGATATTCGTCAGATTCACCGTGACGTATTTGACGTCCGACTGGAACAGTTCTTTCGGCGCCAACCCGTACACATAAGTCGCCGCCGCATCTCCGACCGCCGGGAGGAGAATGAAATTCGCCTTGTTCGACTCGTACTGGGCTTTAATGCCCTCGTCCTCCAAGCCTGCGATTTTCCCTTGCGTCTCCGGGCTCCGGGCCGTCAGCAAATATTCTTGGGTCGTCGGCCAAGGCTTTCCTTTCGCCACGACTTTGAACGAGGCGACGATGGTATCCCCCGGCTTATATTTCGGGATGATGCCCTGCGCCGCTTCTTCGGGCGTCGCCGTCTTGCGGTACGTCTTGGACAGCGTCCGGTACGACTCCGTCAGCGGCTTGCCGTTCGCATCCCGCATGACGTTGCCTTGGGCGTCGAGCTTCGCGAAGCTGAGTCCGCTCTCCAGCGTCAGGTCGACGTCGATGCGAGAATGATCCATGCCATACATGGCCAAGTTTTCGACTTCGGCGATAATGTCGAAGACGCCGTCGTTCGCGTAGGCGCTGTTATCGTCCAAGACGGCCAGCTGCTGGGGCGTATCGAGATAACGGATCGAAAATACCTTATCGGGCTCGATAATTTCCCCTAAGCCGTACACCGTTTCGAACGTTTGCGCCGTCTGGTCGGCCACTTTGGCAGGATTCCAGTAGAACGCTACCGCCGAGTCGGCGGTGCCGTAATCGTTCGTATCCCTCGTGAAGTCCAAATTGCCGTTCGGCGTATAATCCCATTTCGTGTTCGCCAAACCGTTCCAATGGCCGACGATCATCTCGTCGACGATGTTAATGTCGCGCTCGGCGAAATTGTTAAAGCCGTACGCGACGACGTTGGTCGCCAGCGGGTTCGTCGGGTCGTAAGAATCCCGCATCACCCAATACGGAGGCAATTTGTAGAACGCCCTGTCTTCGACGGGGACGCCGAGCTTCTCCGGTTCGTGAACGAGCTTGCGCTCCACCTGCAGCGGCGATTTGTAAGCCGTCCCGATTTGGAATTGAGGGCCGTCGTTGCCGGCGACCATCGTATCGAGCAAAATGCGGGAGCCGACTTGTACGTCGGCCCCGCTTCGGTTGATCACTTCATAACGAATATTGACGTTGCCTGCGTTCTTCAGGTCGGACGGGTCGGAGTACAGCATCAAAATTTGCTTGATTTGGACCCCTTTGATTTTCCAGACGGTTTCGATTTGCTTCGTCCCGTTCGGATTGTTGACGACGACCGGCGGGGTGATTTCCGAGAAAAAGTCGGCGGCGAATTTATAGGGATTACCGAAAATGTAATCCGTGCCGTCGATCCGGAACGTCGTGAACGACGTCTCCGGATCGTCCCCGCGGAACAGCATGTTGACGTTCTGATCCTTCTTGCGAACCGGCTGGCCTTCGACCGTGCGGACGCCGAAACGCCCCGTCGCGTTATCCACCGTAATTTTAATGAAGTCGTTCTGCAGCACCGTAACGTCCGGCTGGCTTACGACGGCTGCGAGCGCGGTCGTGGCGCCCGACAGCGTTCCGAGCGCAACGACGAAAATGAGCAGCAGCGCCGTCGTCTTTCGTACGAATTTCATGGAATGCCTCTGCCTCCCTGTCTACAACTCAGCTGCTATGGATTCGTATTTCCGATAAAGAAGGTCGCGTACTCTCGCTCCCTTTCTTGGTTCCGCAGAATGACCGTATACCAGCCCGCTTTCGGGAACGCGACCGTATACGACTTGCCGACCAGCTCGTTGTATGTCAGCTTGGTCGCGATCGCCTTCATTTGGCCTTCGCGGTACAATCCTTCCTGGTAATACAAGTCGAAAGTGCCCCACTCGTTCACCCGTTCTTCGCCGCCCACGTTCATGCGGTTGTAACGGAGGAACGTGAACGTCAGCACATTGCGGTCGAACAGCGCGGACTCGCCGGAATTGGCCGAAATGAGCACGTCGTTCGCGAACATCAGCATGCCGGCATTGCTTACGACGACGACGTCCTGATACGCGACGGTTTCATTGCCGACTTGGTCCCGGGCGGTATATTGGACGCGCTGGCGGCCAAGCTTCGAAAGGTCCAAGCCGCTGACGGATACTTCGACGTCTTCTAGCGCGGATACGTTATCGGATACGGTATATCCGCCCAAATCCTTGCGGAAATCGAAGCCTGCCTTGTTTTGCTCGACGCTGACGACAGGGAAGGCAAGCGTCAGATCGGGCGCTTTGTTGTCCAAGCCCCGAATGGCGACCGGCACCTTGTTCACGTTGCCCAACAGATCGGATACCGCCATGAAGGTGGTTCCGTCCGCGGAAAACACTCGGGAATAGGCGAACGTTCCGTCCGGTCCGCTGATCTGATTCGTGTATTGTCCGCCCTCGGCGATCGGAGCGACTCCGGCTAATGCGGCGTTCGGAGCCGCGACGCTTCCGGTTACGGTAGCTTTCATCTTTCCTTTGGCGTAAGGAACGCCGTTAATCGTAACGATTCGTTCCGTCGGGATCGGGTTGCCGGCTTCGTCGACGAACGCGTAGTGAACCGATTGCGCCTGCGGCGCGTCGCTGACGATTTCGTTCACCTGTTCCTTGA
The DNA here is from genome assembly GCF_035645195.1 of Paenibacillus sp. Taxonomy (NCBI): domain Bacteria; kingdom Bacillati; phylum Bacillota; class Bacilli; order Caryophanales; family Paenibacillaceae; genus Paenibacillus; species Paenibacillus sp. Next base: position 19,343 of record NZ_DASQNA010000044.1, read on the forward strand.
TCACGATCGTGCTGCCGTATTCGTCCGTGACCGTGAACGAGACGACGCCGTTCTGAAGCATCGTTACGGCGGCCGGGGAAATCAAGTAATTTTCGCCGGCGGCGTCCTCGTCCTTCCGAACCTCCAGCGTGACGCCGGATGCATACAGCACGTTGCCGTTACCGTCTCGAATCGTTCGGAACGGCTGGCTGCCGTTCTCCCCATATCCGTACGTTCGAACGACGTGGACCCGCGGTCCTTCTTTGTGGATGTAGTCGACCGAAGCCGTCGCCGTACCGATGTTCCCCGCTTCGTCCATAAATTCGAATGTGAACGAGCCGTTCTCGACGAACGTATAGTTGAACCGGCCTTCGTTGTTGACGACCCTTACCGGCTCCGACGTTTCCAATTTCACCGTGACGTTGCCGTTCGTTTTCGACGCCGTCAAATATTGAATGCTGCCCTGCGGCGGCGTGCCGTCCACGTTATCCACGACGACATACAGCGTATCCTTCAGGCTCGGGTCGATGAGGCTCGTCAGGTCGAACGAGTAGAACCCGTTCTTTTTCACGTTGAACGTGTTTCCGCTGCGAATCGGAGCCGACGGATTCACGCTCGAAGGCACCGCCTTCACGCCGAGCGGCAGCGCCAGCTCGATATTGACGCCGGTCGAAGCGGATACCGGGTTCACCGTATTCATGGAAGCTACGGCGTACACCGGCGGCTCGGAGCGCACCGTTGCGACGTTCAAATCGATCGGTTCGCCGATCGCGCCGGCGGGCGTGCGCAGCTTCACTTTGACGGCGAGCTGGCCCGGGTTGCCCGTAGGCACCTTCACCGCGAGGAAGTTCGTGAACGGCCGCCATTTCACCCAGCTCTTCCCGCCATCCGGCGAGATCGAGTACGAATAGCCGGCTTTGTCTTCGGTGTTCAAGTTTAATTTCACGATCGCGGTGTATCCGTCCGCATCGTCGCCGTACACGTACAGCAAATCGGCGATGGCGGATGCCGGCGGGACGTTGCGGTCTGCCGGCTTCGACACCTTGAACAGCCCGGTGCTCGCGATGCGCGCGTTGTGCGCGCCGTCCTTCACATAGACGTACAGGCGATAATCCGCGGTCTCCCCCGGAGCGAGCCCGTCGGCGTCGGCGGTGACCTGCCCGCCGGAAGGAAGGGCGATCCAGCCTTCCGTCGTCTCGGCGGGAACCGGCGCCTCGGCTCTCGACCACATGTACTTCGCCTCCAGGCCGGCCGCGCTGAACAGCTCGTTCACCGTCACGACGACGTCGTGAGACGGCTGCGGATAGGCCACTTCGGTTCGGCTGAACGCCACTTCGGGCGCCGCGTTGTCGAAATAATACGCCTTGGAGAAGAAATAAACTCTTCCATTCTTATCTTTGGCACGCACATGAACGTATTGGATTCCGTTCTTGAGCGGATCCGCCGGAACCGTATAGAGCCAGTACCCGGCATCCGGATTGCCGCCCGTCGGCGCAAGCGCCGCATACGCCGCATCCCCGGCAGGAGGAACGGAGCTTGGCAGCAGCGCGAAGCCGACCTCGAACGCGTCGTTGGCGTAGACGTCCTCCGCCACCGTTGCCGTCGCCTCGGCGTAGGTGTCCTCCGTAACCGTGGCGTCGCTTGCGACCGCAAGCTCTGGCGCCGCGGCCAAGCGGAACGTCACCGGATGGCTTTGCAAGTAAGTCCCGTTCGTTTCCGGTTCGAAGGAGCCCTGCACGAGCGATGCGGAGGAGACGATCACCGGCTCCGTCGGCACCGTCGTTACGTTCCCGGCCTGGTCTGCGGACTTCACATACAGCCGGTAAGCGCCGTCTTCCATGACCTCGTTCAGCGTCGATGCCGTGAACGCGCCGTTCGTCGGCGCCGCGGTTTTCCAATCAATCTCCTGCGGCTCGTTCGCTTCCTTCACCCACTGGTACTGCACCGAGGCGATGCCGCTGTGCGGATCCGCGACTTGGACCGTCACCTTCACCTCGGAGGTTTGATTGCCGTTCGTTTCGATGAATTGGATATCCGGTTTTTTGTTATCCAGTCGAATTCTGGCCGCATGGTGCGTCCAGTTCGAGTCGTCTTGTTTGAAATCGTCGAGCGGCCACACCGAGAGATCCCCGTACTGACCGACCGCGACAAGCGCTTTATTGTTGGCGTACACGATTTTATCCGCTTCGGAGCCCGGCGCTTCCGCCTTCCACGCCTCGTACTGCGCAGGATGCGTGTCGACGTACTGCTTCATCTTCTCGTACTGCATCAGTTCTCTGGCCGAATCCCACGTCATATCGGCCGTCCAGGCGTGCAGGTACCATTCGCCGCTGCCTTCCTCGGTCAACGCCTGAACCGGCGGCGCGATCATATTCGTCTTGTTGTTCGCCACGCTCAGGGTGAGGTTCGCGAACGCTTCTTGGTCGGGATACAGCTCTTCCCGAGGCTGCTTCGCCGACAGCGAGTACCGCTTGAGGGCTGCGAAGCGATCGCCGCTCACGGAAGCGAACGGGTCTTCGGGGCTTCGCGTCCAAGTGTAGTACACCAAGCCGACGGCCGGAGAGCTTTCCCCGGTCATATTGGAAGGACGATAAATCCCTTTGCTGGGACGCTGCTGACCGCGAAGCGCCGTGTCGGGATCCAGCGCCGGAATCGTCAAATTCGGATCGTTGGCGTCGATCGTAATTTTGCCGTTCTTCCGATACGTTTGGTCCGTCGCCCCTCCGTTTTCGTACCAAGACGCGATCAACGGGGCCGTGTTGTCGATCGACAGCTTCGCCCAATCGATCTTGGAGTTCACGTAGGCCGCTTCGCCGTCGGTATGCGTGCCGTCGAAATTCGCGGGCTGGATCAGCATGTTGCCCGCGTAGTCTTGAAGCACGTTCGTATCGGGCGAACCGAGCTTCTTATCGTTCGACAGCGCGATCACCTTCAGAAGCGGCGTTTCCAAGTTAACGCTTCCGTCGATCGTCGCTCGGAATTTCAAGCTTTTCGTATTGAAGCCGGAGACGTAATAGGCCTTCATGCCGTTATTGAACAGCAGATGCGTCTCGCCCTCCGTCCAGCCTTCCTTGACGATCGTCTCTTCCTCTAATTGCACGGTAAATTCGATCGTATCGCCGCGGTTTAACGAGACGCCGGTTAAAATTTCCGGCTGAATGCCGTTCCCCGACTTCGTATATTTCGGAGCGACCGCGTCGACGATGATGCGGTAGCCGCCTCTTGCAAAGTCGAACGGGTGCGTGTCCGCGCTGCGCAAATAGTTGTTGCTCTGCATGCTCGGCTTCGTCATGCCGGCCAGCGACGCCGCATTGCCGGCCGCGTCCGTGAACTGCGCATTGGCGAATTTCTCTTCCATCGATAGATTTATCGGCAGTCCGCCGCCCATGCCGGTCATCTTCGGCTCAAGCGGAAGATTGCCGCTGCTGTGGTACTTCACGCCGGTGTAGTTGTATGTAATATCTTGTTTGAAGTCTTTGAGATTTCCGGAATTGTACGTGGTGTTCGTAAAATATTGCGGCTGTCCTTCCGCGGGCCGTCCCGTCCCGTCCGGGTTTTGAAACAGAAAATGCTGAAAGAAATGCCCGCTTTGGCTCGGCATCAGCGAATATTGGTACGGAAACACCGGTTCGCTGAAGTGGTAGGTCAGGGTAATGTGCTCGTTTTCCTTGACGAACAGCTCCCGTTGGTTGATGACCGCGTTCGTCCGTTCCGCGCCGTTGCCGGTAAAGGTGTAATTCGTTAATGAAGGCCGTTGTTCGTCTTTAAATCGGATGTATAACCCTCTTACGCCCGTCGCGTCGTTGCTGTAATCGCCCGTCCCGTGAATGGTAATCGTGATTTTCGTATTGGGCTTTACCGTTCCCGAATACGAGCGCGCGCCGACGTCCGCATCGCCGTTCCTGGTGCTATAACTCCTCACGTCGCCATCAACGTTAAGCGTGAAATCGGTGTGTTCCTTGGGTGACGCCGGGGGATCGTAGTACTCCAGCTTCGAGAAGCCGATCTCGACCTGCGCATGTCCGCTTAACCCCATGTCCCGCAGCGTCGAGTTCGCCCCTACGTCGACCGTCAGCGTGACGGTGACGCCCTTGTCGTTCAATCCCGTGTGAATATCCCCGGCTCCCCAGTCGTAGTTGACCGTTCCGTCGCCGGACGTGCTCTTCGAGAACCCTTTCCCGCTCATCGAATCGATCGCGAACGCTTCCACCGCGTTCCCCGCGCTGACGCTGGCGTTGCCGACCTTAACGCCCGTTCCGTCGATCGTCACTTCCCGGTCGGCCGCATACGCGATCTCCGGTTCGACCCACAACGGCAGCATCGAAACAAGCAAACTGAATGTTACCGTCATGCTAATCATCTTGTTGCGCATAAACGAATCCTCCACCCATTTTCCAAATGCGACCATATAACTACAAAAAATCCGGGACTTTGGTTCGATAAATTCCCCATAAATGACAGATACATCCCATCTTATCACGGCATTCTGAACCGTGACTGAACAATTTATGACCGAACTGCAACTTTTGAAGCGCGCAAAAAGTTCCATCCAAATTCAACCATTCGACAAAAAAAGACTTCTTTCGCAGACCGTGATTCCGTCTGGAAAGAAGTCTTTTCGTTTACATTTACTGACCGGGAAGAACCGCCGGAACGATCGGCAGCGAGTAGATTTCGACGGCGCGGGCGACCGCGTCCGAGGAGGCGGCGGGATAGCGCGCGATCAGCAGCGATTCGCGCCCTAAGCGCACGACACCGTCCGCGAGGTACGCGGCGAGATCGAACGGCACCCGGTCGATCATGACCTGCTTGTGCAGCTCGCGCTCGTTCAGCCGCAGCGACGCGAACGACTCGCCGACGTCCTCGGGACGCTCCAGCAGGCGGCGCATCCAGGAGGCGTGCTCCGTCTCGGACAGCGCCGGGTCCCACCATATTTTGCGGGGACGGTACTTATGCTGACGGAAGTAATCCAGCTTCATCAGCCCCTCCGCCGCCGGCAGCGCATGCGGCGTTTCCGCCGCGAGAAACTCGCGCAGCCGGACGAACAAATCTTCGAGCTGATGCCCGATCCGCTCCCAGCCTCGGGACTCCCAGTATGCGCCGAAGCCCTGGAAGAAGTCCCACGCGGACGGGAAGACCGACTCGATCAAATACGTCACCGCCGCGTCGGCCCGATGCGCGTTCCAATATTTCTCGAGCACGTCCTCCGCCTGCTTGATGCGCACGATGTCGGAGAACGGCAGCACATCGTTGCCGAGAATTTCGTACGGCGCGTTGTCCATGAACACGTATCCGTGCTCGGCCGCCCGCGCCCGCACGCCCGTGCCGCGGAGCATCTTCAGGAAGCCGAGCTGCAGCTCCTCCGGCCGCAGCGCGAAGACGTCGTTGAACGTTTGGCGGAACGACGCGTAATCTTCCTCCGGCAGCCCGGCGATCAAGTCGAGGTGCTGGTCGATCTTCCCGCTCTCCTTGATCATCGTCACCGTGCGCGACAGCTTCGCGAAATTTTGGCGCCGCTGGATGATCTCGTTCGTAGCTTCGTTCGTCGATTGCACTCCAATTTCGAACCGGAACACCCCCGGCGGCGCATGCTCGCTAAGGAACGAAATGACTTCCGGGCGCATAATGTCCGCCGTAATTTCGAACTGGAACACGCACGATCCGCCGTGGTTGTCGATCAGGAATTGAAAAATTTCGAGCGCGTAGTCGCGTTTGATATTGAACGTGCGGTCCACGAACTTGATGAGCCGCGCGCCGGACCTGATCAGATGCAGCAAATCCCGCTTCGTCCGCTCGATGTCGAAGTAGCGCACGCCGACCTCGATCGACGACAGGCAAAACTGGCACGAGAACGGACAGCCCCGGCTCGTCTCGAAATAGACGACCCGCGTCGGCAGCTGCGGCACGTCCTCCGCGAAATAATGCGGCGACGGCAGGTCGTCCAGCAGCGCCTTCGGCCGCCCCGGATTCAGCACGACGGAGCCGTCCTTCCCGCGGTACGCGATGCCGAATACGAAGTGATACTTCTCCGTTCCGTCGCGCAGCTCCGTCAGCAGATGGTGGAGCGTCTCCTCCCCTTCGCCCATGACGATGAAATCGACCTCGGGGATGCGCTCCATCCAATACTGGGTGTCGTACGACACCTCCGGCCCGCCGAGCACGATCCGGATGTCGGGACGAATTTTTTTCAGCATGCGGATGATCGGGATCGTCTCTTCGATGTTCCAGATATAACACGAAAACCCGACCACGTCCGGGGCGCGCCGATACAGATCGGTCACCACGTTCATCGCCGGATCCTTGATCGTATATTCGGCGAGCTCGATGTCGAACTCTTTCTCGCTGTAAGCTTTCAAATACCTGAGCGCGAGCGACATATGAATGTACTTCGCGTTCAAGGTCGTAAGGACCGTTTTCATCGGAAAATGTTCTACCTTTCTGAAGGACTCCCCACCATTGTAACAGACGAGCGCCGCGGCGCAAAACAAGTGTTCGAGCGGGCGCAGGCATTCCCGCGGGCGGGCGGAAGGTTAGTAACCAAAGCGTCGGCGACGTCGAACGTCCGGTCGGCCGCGCGGCAGGCTAGTTGTGGCGGCTGGTGCGTCGGCGAGGCTGTTAGCGAGTTGGAGGTTAACGGAATTCAATGTCCGCTATTTTGAGGAAATAACCTCCCCGCGCCGTTTTTCGCCACAATAACGGACAATTTGTTCCGTTAACCTTAAATACTCTAGGATATAAAAAACGGCCGCCCAATGGGCGACCGTCCCGGATTAACCGGCTTGAACCAACAGCTTTTTCAATTCCGCGTATAACGTATCGGGATCTTTCTTGCATAGGAACGCCTTGCCTTTGCCGATTTCCGCGATCGCGCCCTTCTTGCAGGCGCCGCAGCGGCCGAGACAGTCTTTCTTCTTCCATTTCACGTCCGGAAATTCGTGCTTCAGCGCTTTCACCGCAGGTTTTCCGTCGCAGCGTTTCAAGTTTTTGCAGCATACTTTGATTTTCATGCGGTCACCTTCGCGGAAGATGTCGTGCGCGCTTCGGATACGGCGGCAGCGGACGATTCTTTCTTCCGTTGCCGGATCAGCAGCGCGAATACCAAGAAGTAGTATCCCCAATACGCCAAAAATTCTTCCACCGACGGGTCTTGCGTGTAACCAAGGAACGCTTTGAAGAAAATGCCCACCTGACCGCTGACCAGCGGCGCGACGCCGAAGTCGCGGACGTAGTGCTCATAATCCTGCGGATGCTCGGGCATAAGCCACGTCAGATCGTACAGCGCGCCGATCTGACCGCCCGGCGTCCGATACATCGTGCCGAGCATGCCGATATCCTGCATGATGCCGACGCCCTGTACGAACAACCCGGCGGCGATCAGGACGAGGAACGCGCCCGTAATCTTGAAGAACGTGCCGAGCGGCACGCGCCGGGCGCCGCGGAAGAACGTCCACGCCACGACGATCGCGACGATGAGGCCGAACAGCGCGCCCCAGCTCCGGATCGCCTGCTCGATGTCTCCGCCCGAAATGGCCGCGAAGAAGAACACCGTCTCGATCCCTTCGCGCAGCGTAATGAGGTACGCGTGGACGATCATATTGATGACGCTGCCGGTCGTCAAGATCGCCGCCACCTTGGACTGCACTTCGTCTTTCATGTCGCGCCCCTGCTTCGCCATGAACAATATCATGTGCGTCAGCAGCGCCGACGAGACGAGCAGGATGCCGATTTTCAAATAAATGTGGCTCGCCATCGCCGCGAAGCCGGTAAGCACGACCTGAAACGCAAGCGCGACGCCGTAGCTGGACAGCAGCGCCAGAACGACGCCGAGCCACACCCATTTGTTCCACCGCTTCTCGCCGATGCGCGTCAGGTAGGTGACGATCACCCCGATGATCAAGAGCGCTTCGAGCGCTTCGCGGAACGTAATAAGGAACGCTTGAAAATCCATGGACCGTCACCCCCTTCCCTCTATTAGTAAATTACTCCGTAATGACGACTTCGCCGTTCGAGTAGAACACGTTGCTGCCGAACAGTTCGGCGACCGCGCGCAGCGGGATGAAGCTGCGGCCGGCTTCGCTCACGACGACCGTCTGGTCGAGCTTCTTGTCCGCGACGACCTCGCCGTTCACGGAGACGTCGGCGGAGCCGAGCTTCAGTTCGATCGTTTGGCCGCCCTTCACGATGGTGACGACTTGCGTTGCATCATTGAAGTCGACCGAAGCGCCGATCGCCTCTGCGATGAAGCGCGTCGGCACGAGCGTCCGGTTCGTCTGCGGGTTCACGTAGGAAGCCGCGTCGACCGTCTTCACCGCGCCGTCGACCGTCAACTGCGCTTCGCCGATTTTCAGAACGACGCCGTCAAGCTTAGCGACGATTTTCAGGTATGCGACGACATGCTCGTTCGCCGCCGCCGCGTTCTTGTTGCGAACCGCTTGCAGATATTGCTCCGCATGAGCCAGCGCTTCGGCATACGCTTCTGCGCCGAGCTTTTCTTTGATCAATACTTCTTCCGCCACGAGGAACATGTTGCCTTCGACCGCATGCTCGATCGCGGCTTCGTGCTTGCCGCCCGGCAGCTCGTCGGTCAGCACGCGCGTCGCGTAGCCGCCGATTTTGCCGTTGAGAGCCGCTGCGTAATGCTGCTTGATCGCCGCTTCGCTCAGCTTCGATGGATCGCCGCCGCCGAACGCGCTGCGGATCGCGTCCGCGTCCGCTTTGCTGCCGCCGCTCAGCGAGCCGTAAATCGGCAGGAAGAAGAAGAAGCCTTCCGTCATTTCGACCTGCGCCTTCGCCGGCTCCGCCGTCGGCGCCGTCTTCGCGTATTTCAGCGTCGCGAGGTGGAACACCTTGATGAGCGACTTATCGAACATTTGACGATAGATTTTGTAGTTCAGCACATTGCCGTCCTTCACCGCTTGCTGCAAGCCTTTCACGGCCGTCGCGAGCGTATCTTTCATCTCGACCGGCGTGCTCGTTTCGAGGTAATAATTGTCGCGCTTCACGGCCGTCGGCTCGAGCACGTTCGCGTACAGCTCGATCGCTTTGTCGAGCGCCGCCGTCGCCGCCGCTTTATCGCCTTTCTCCAGCGCCGGGAGCGCTTGGTAACGCGTCAAATCGGTAATGGCGAGGTAGAAGTACCACTGCAAGCCTTTGTCGACCGCCTGCTTCGCTTGGCCTGCGCTCAGCTTGCCCTCAATCGCGAGGTCGAGCGTCTGCGTAATGAGCGTATCCAGCTCGGCGTTCAGCACTTTCACGTCGGCTTGGAAGTTCGCTTCGTACTGCGCCTTGACTTCCGCGAGGTCCGGCTCGCCTTCCGCCGGGAACAGCGCTACGATCGCTTTATACTTGTCGGCGAGCGACGTTTGGGCGGATACGTCGGTCGTTACCGCGAACGACGTTTGCGCAGCGAACGCCGCCGGTACGGACCCGAATGCCAAGGATGCGGAGAGGAGAAGTGCGATGCTTTTCTTCATGAACGATTAACCCCTTTGACTATAATTATTATGAATGAATAACGGTTTTAACATTGCTTCGGACGGTTTAAAACAGCTTGCGTTTTTTCGCGTACCATAGACCGCCGCCCGCGGCGAGCGCGACGCCCCCGATGACGACGATGCTGACGATCGGATTCGTGCGGCTGGCCCGTTCCATCGGCGCATGCGCCAAGCTGACTTCGGCTTCGTCTGCCGCGGCCGTTTCGACCGCCGCATTCCCAGCGGCCGCAGGATCGGCTTCTGCCGTCTCGACCGGAGCTTCGACCTCTGCCGACGCTTCCGCGGACACGCTTTCGGCAGGCGCCTCCGCCTCGACAGGCGCGGCTTCGCCGGCCGCCTCCGCCTCGGCTGCCGCCGGTTCGGCCGCCGCCGGCTCCGCTTGCGCGGGTTCGGCTTTCGCGGGCTCCGCCGGAGCGGGCGCCGGGGTCGTCTTCGCCGGCTCGCTCTTCGCCGGCTCGGTTTTGGCCGGTTCGCTCTTCGCCGGCTCGCTTTTCGCCGGTTCGGCCTTCGCGGGCTCGCTCTTCGCTGGCGCGGCTTGCGCCGGAGCCGACTTCATCGGGAACAGCGGCTTCAGCTTGCCGAGAATGAAGGCCGTTTTCGTTTTGAACGTTTCCGGATCGACCGGCTCCTCGCCGACGCCGAACAGTCCCGGGTTGCCGAGCGCCTTCAGCGCTTCGTCGAACGCCGTCAGCACCGCCTTATGCGTATCGTCGCTGCCGACGTACGGCGCGAGCACGTCGTATGTGCCTTTCGCTTTCGCGAGCAGCAGCTTCGACTGCGAATAATCGTCGACGCTGGCGTTCGCGTATTTGAACCGCCGTTCCAAATTCAGCACGAGCAGCGCCTTGTAGTTGGACAAGAATCGCTCCTTATCCTTCGCCGCGATATCGGCGTCGAGCGTCGCCGCCACGGAGGAGCCGAAATGCGACTCGATCTCGGGCCGGTGCACCTTGTAAATTTCGCCGACGGCCGCCCAATCCGGGGAGCTGTCAGGGAGCTTCGCTATCATCTCTTTCATCGCTTCCGCGATCGCTTCTTGACTCGGATCGCCGTAGGAGTATGCGCCGACCTGTTGGGGCAGCAGCATCATCAAGACGACCGCCGGCAGTATGTATCGAATCAGCCGATTCATGAATCCCACTTCCTTCTAGCTGTTGTTGTGCTTTCTCTCTCTCTATCATTCTGAGAATGATTTTCAATCCCGTTCCATGTGTAATGATAATCAGTTTCAATTAGGCTGTCAACGAAAAATTCGAAAAAAAAGAGCCTCGACGCAAAATCCCGATTCCCTTTTGCATCAAGGCTTTTTTAACCATTGTTATATTGTTGGGTTCCCCCGACTATTTCCATTCGTAAAGCGTAATTCGATAATATACGGGCTCGATAATCGCGTTCGATGCGAACGTCGCCACCGGCTCGAACCGCCCTTTCGGATCGACGCCCTGCGCCGCAAATCCCTGCACGACTTTATCCGTGACGTAGATCCGCCGGTCGGGCCGTGCCCGCCGCTCCTCGTCTACGAGCGCGAACGTGTACGCGCGCTTATGCGGGTAAGAAGCGCCGAGATATTGAAGCACGCGGGTTTCCTCCCACGTGTACAGCGCGAACGGCTCCGGCAGCCGCTCTTCGGCGTACCGGTGCAGCGCGACGACGGCGGGCGTTTCCGTCCGGAGCGTCACAAGCAGCCGGAAGCCCGTCCACAGCTGCGCCGCGACGGCGGCCGCGAGCAGCATGGCGCCTGCGGCGCGGAAGACGCGGCCGCCGGCCGCCGACGCCGCCCGCATCGCCGAGGCGCCGCCCAGCGCCAGCAGCGGGCCGACGAGCGGCAGGATATGGCGAGGCTTGTCGACGTTCTGCGCGAGGAGCGCCCAAGCGAAGTATGCGGCGAAGGCGGCGGCGAGCCAGCCCCAGGCGGCCCGATCGGCCGAAGCGCGGCGTCGGAAGGCGGCGGAGCGTCCGCGGCGGCGGGAAGCGGCGAAGGCGGCGAAGGCAGCAAGCGCCCCGAGCGCCGCCGCGTTCCATGCGCTGCCGCCGCAGAGGCCGACCCACAGCAGGTTGTAGCCGACGAGCCGGATCAGCCGCTCCCCGAGCGGCGCCGACGCTTCGGCGGTCGCCGCGCCGCCCCAGTCGGCGAAATGGCCGCGCGCGAATTCGAGCGACAGCTGCACGAAGCCGGCGGCGCTCCCTTCGCTCGCGGCCAGCGCGCCAAGCCAGAGCAGCTGCGCGGCGGCCGCGACGGCGGCGAAGGCGGCGGCGCGCAGCCGGCTCGCGCGCAGCTCGCGCAGCCACAGCGGCAGCAACGGCAGCGCGAAGGCGACGTATGACAGCCGGATGCCCATCAGCAGGCCGAACAGCGCGGCCGGCAGCAGCCGAACCGCGAAGCGCGGCGCGCGGAAGGCGGCGAAGGCGGCGTATACGTACCACCAGAGCGCGCCGACCGCCGCCGCCTCGGACATCGGCAGCGCCGCGGAGAGGCCCGGATAGCTCGCGGCCTGCATGAGCATGACGACGCCCGCCGCCGGCCGCGCCGGCAGCGCTTCGCGAGCGAGCCGGTACATCGGGACGACGGCGGACGCGTACAGCAGCGCGCCGACGGCGGCGAGCGCCGCGACGGCGTCGCCGCCGAACAGCGGACGCAGCAGCATGGCGGGCAGCACGAAGAACGGGTAGCCCGGCGCATGCGGCTGCATGGCGAGCAGATCGAACCGGTCGAGCGCCAGCGCGAAATCGACCGCATCCCACGACGCGGCATACGGCGACGCGTACATGAGGCGCAGCGCGCCCAGCGCGGCCGCGAACAGCGCAGACGCGAGCAGCGGCGCGGCGGCGAACGACCGCTCCTTCATCGCGGTCCTCTCGGCTTCGCCGGACGCGGCGCCCACCGCTGCGGCCCCGCCGGCCGACGCATCTCCCGGTAGATGGCCGGGAGCACTTTGCGGGCGTACGCCTGGAATTTAATGAACGATTCGCCTTTGGTCCGCACCTGGTACGGAATCGGCACCTCGGTCATCCGAAACCCTTGGCGGACGAGGTTCAGCGTCAGCACCTGCGCGTAATTGTAATCGTGGATGATGTCGGCGCGCTCCATCGCCTCGCGGGAGAAGGCGCGCATGCCCGACTGCCCGTCCGTCAGCCGCACCGGCCGGCCGGACGCGGCGAGCAGCGCCCGCTGCAGCCATGTGAACGCATAGTTGCCAAGCCGGCGATGCAGCTTCATGCCGCGGATCGTGCCGGCGAACCGTGAGCCGATGACGTAATCCGCCTCGCCCCGCAGGATCGGCGCGACGAGCGCCGGGATGAGCTCCGGCGGGTATTCGTTGTCGGCGTCGATCATGACCCCGACGTCCGCGCCGAGGCGCACCGACTCGGCGAGCCCGTCGCGCACGGCGGCGCCGAGCCCTTGGTTGCGCGCCTTGCGCACGACGAGATCGGCGCCGTGCGCCCTCGCGACGTCCGCGGTGGCGTCTCGCGAGCCGTCGTCGATGACGACGACGACGACCTCCGCGCCGGGCACCGCGTCCCGCGGCACGCGCGGCAGCACGTCGGGGATCGATTCCGCTTCGTTGTACGCCGGCAGAAACACGACGATTTTCTTCAATGCGCCTGTATCGGTCATGGTTTGTCCGTCCCTTCCGCGCGGAACGCGTCGACGAGCGACGGGCCGTGCGCGTGGCTCGGGAACGGGCAGCCGAGCACATGCGTCACGGTCGGCGCGAGCGACACGAGCGAGTGGCGCTCTTCGACGCGCCGGCCCGCCGCCACGCCGCGGCCCCACACGAAGAACGGCACGAACCGCTCGCCTTCGTCCAAATGGCCGTGGCCGCCGATGCCGTCCGCCTGCCCGTGGTCCGCGCAGACGATGACGACGGCGTCGTCCAGCTTCCCGGACGCCTCGAGCTCGCGCACGAACGTTTCGACGAGGCCGTCGACCGTTTCGATTTTCTCAATATAATCGTCGTAGAACACGCCCCGGGAGTGGCCGATCTGGTCCGTTCCGATAAACTGCACCGTCAGGAAATCGGGATCCTGCTCCCGCACGACCTTAATCGCCCGCTCCAGCATGGCCGGGTCCGCCTCGTCATGCTTCATGACGGCCGTGATGCTCTCTACGTCGTCGCCGAACGCGTCGATCAAATGCGCGATGCCGAGCAGCCGGCCGCGCTTGCCGCCCCGGCGCAGCGCGTCGAATACGCTCTCGACCTTCACGCCGTACCGGATGACGAGGTTCGACGAGATGCCGTGCTCCCGCGGATACGCTCCCGTATGCATGGACGAAAAGCAGACGACCGTGCGGGCCGGGTATACCGTTTCCATTTGGGTGAACTCCGTCCCCTCCCGGCGCAGCTTGTCCAGGAACGGCGTGCGCGCTTCGAAAAAGCGCTCCTTGCGCATGCCGTCGATGACGATGACGTACACCTTCTTCGCGAGCGGCGCCGTCGGGGCGGGATAACGATCCTTCGTGAAAAAGTCATACTCCTTCGGCTTCCAATCGAACAAATGCCGATGCAGCACCCAAGCGTACAGGGCCACGCCGGCGATGAAGCCCCACGTCAGCGCGCCGTCGCGCGGCAGCGACCACGCTTCGCCGAGCCAGCGGTACGTCCACTGCCAAAGCGAGAGGATGAGCAAAAATTTCGGAATTTGCTCCTGCGCGTTGCCGCTCGTCGAGTCGCTATGCTTCAGCACGAGTTTCCAAAACCGGGCAAAGTTGTTCCACGGGGTTCCGATCCGCATCCGGTAATAGAAGGTCCCCCAGAAAAACACCGTGAAGAAAAAGTACAGCCCGACCGCGAACGCGGCGAGCTTCCAATCGAATGGCTCGTAGCCCGGCGGCCACGGAAGCAGCACGTAGATGAACAGCGGCAGCCATAAGTAGTTTCGCAAAAACAACGGGAAGTCGTAGTGCATGTAGAACAGCAGCAACGGGAGTACGATCGCAAGCGCCGCGAGGCCGAGCAGCGCTTGCCCCGGATGGGCGATCCAATTCGCGCCGTACGCGAGGATGATGACGCCGATCGTGAAAATCGGCAGGAACGATTTGCCCTCGTTGAGGAAGTTCCAAGCGCGGGCGGCGTATTTTTCGAAACGGGTCACATTGCTCATTCGGTCCATGGGACGTTCTCCTTCCGGCGGGCGAACCATTCGCGCCACTCGGGTAATCGTATTGGCAGCAGCAGCATCGTAACGAGCCCTGCCGCATAAGAAAATGCGAATTTATAAGCATGGGACAGCAGCGCGGCGTTCAGCGCGTCGGTCCAGCCGAGGCCGGCGCGGGCGAGCGCGTAGCTCATGGCGCTCTCGTAGCCGCCGATGCCGCCGGGGCCGACGTAAGCCGGGCCGCCCGCGATCGTGAAGGCGTTCGCCCACACCGCCTCGAACGCCGCGATCGCGCCGGGCCCCGCGACGGCGGCGGCGACGGCGAACACGACCGCCGCCTCGAGCAGCCAGCTCGCGAGCGTCAGCGCCGCGATCGCGGCCCCCCGCCCGCCGCGCAGCGCGTCGCGGGCGTACTCGGCCTGCCGGCGCACGGCCGGCCACGGGAGCCTGCGCGCAAGGCGCAGCCCGAGCGCGCAGGCGGCTGCGGCGGCGGCGACGAACGCCGCCGAGCGCAGCGCCGGCGCGGCGCCGGACGCGCCGAGCAAATGCGGCGCGCCGGCCGCCGCGAGCAGCGCCAGCGCCGCGAGGTCGAGCGCGCGCTGCGCGGCGACGCTCTGCAGCGCCAGCGCGGCGGGCACGCCGCCCCGGC
>NZ_DASQNA010000045.1 GCF_035645195.1 Paenibacillus sp.
GCTTGAAGACCCCATGTAGACGACATGGTTGATAGGTTCGAGGTGGAAGCGCAGCAATGCGTGGAGCTGACGAATACTAATCGGTCGAGGACTTATCCAAAACGATGTTCGTTCGATTCGCATCCAGTTTTCAGGGAGCAATCTCTGAACTACAGGTTTGGTGGTAATGGCGGAAGGGAACCACGCGTACCCATCCCGAACACGAACGTTAAGCCTTCCAGCGCCGATGGTACTTGGACCGCAGGGTCCCGGGAGAGTAGGACGCCGCCAAGCCTTACACATTTAATCTAAAGAGAAGTGTCCGAGCGGTCGAAGGAGCACGATTGGAAATCGTGTAGACGTCTAAAGCGTCTCGAGGGTTCGAATCCCTCTTTCTCTGCCATACGGAGAGGTACCCAAGTGGCCCAAGGGGGCTGACTCGAAATCAGCTAGGCGGCGCAAGCCGTGCGTGGGTTCGAATCCCACCTTCTCCGCCATCTACATATCGGCCCGTTGGTCAAGGGGTTAAGACACCTCCCTTTCACGGAGGTAACAGGGGTTCGAATCCCCTACGGGTCACCAATACATGGGCGCTTAGCTCAGCTGGGAGAGCATCTGCCTTACAAGCAGAGGGTCGGCGGTTCGATCCCGTCAGCGCCCACCATGATATCATACCGTCGCGGGGTGGAGCAGTCCGGTAGCTCGTCGGGCTCATAACCCGAAGGTCGTAGGTTCAAATCCTGCCCCCGCAACCAACTTTTTAACGCGGAGCCGTGGTGTAGAGGCCTAACATGCCTGCCTGTCACGCAGGAGACCGCGGGTTCGAATCCCGTCGGCTCCGCCATTTATGGCTTTTGTTTCATGGAGGATTAGCGAAGTGGCCAAACGCGGGAGACTGTAAATCTCTTCCCTTACGGGTTCGGTGGTTCGAATCCATCATCCTCCACCATTTACATACGGGCATAAGAGGTAACCTCCTCTTGTCCCGGTTATAACTATGGCGGTCGTGGCGAAGTGGCTAACGCATCGGATTGTGGCTCCGACATTCGGGGGTTCAATTCCCCTCGATCGCCCCATATACCCTTTGGGGATTAGCCAAGCGGTAAGGCAACGGACTTTGACTCCGTCATGCCCAGGTTCGAATCCTGGATCCCCAGCTTTTATATTTGCGGTCGTGGCGGAATGGCAGACGCGCTAGATTCAGGTTCTAGTGGGGTAACACCCGTGGAGGTTCGACTCCTCTCGACCGCACCATCATCATATTGTTGCGCGGACGTGGCTCAGTGGTAGAGCATCGCCTTGCCAAGGCGAGGGTCGTGGGTTCGAATCCCATCGTCCGCTCCATCTAACGGGACGTAGCTCAGCTTGGTAGAGCACCTGGTTTGGGACCAGGGGGTCGCATGTTCGAATCGTGTCGTCCCGATTCCTAAGAAGACTGTTGAGGATATTTCCTTGACAGTCTTTTTTTGTTGTTTTGCGGCTGTTCGTGGAGCTTTGTGTCGGCGATATTCCAATTTTTCTTCCCTGCGAGCGCCGGACATCCTTTATACTAGGGAATACCGATCATTACGAAGCTGGGAGGGGCCTTCGCATGAAGCGATCGTTCTCCGGAACGCGGCTGTTAACGTATTTGACGCTGCGCCGCCGCATCATTCTCATTTTTCTCATCACGTTCCTGCTGCCGTTCCTCGTCATCACTACGATCTCGTATATGACCATCACGTCGATTTTGACTAATAAAATTCAATCCGGCATCCGGGACAACTTGAGCCAAACGCAGTCGTCTCTTGAGAACGCTTTCTCGAACTTGAACCATGTCTCGCAGCAGCTCGCGTTCCAGGGCAGCGTCGGGATCAAGCTCGATCGGCATTTGAACGAGACCGAGCCGTTCCAGAAAGCCCGATTGATCGATGAGATCGTGAACGAGCTGCGGACGATTTCGTTCACGAATCCAAACATCGGCTTGCTGTTGTATTATTTTCAGGAAGACGGCTCTTATTTATTCGAAAATTTCGGCGCGAAGGAGCCGTTCGACCCGACGGCGCTGCCGGTATTGGCGCAGCAGCACCGCATTTCGTACCTTGGGCCGCATGTGAGCCGCAAATATTTCCAAGACCAAATCGTCGTATCCGTGCTGCGCAAGGTCGATTTGCCGACGCGGGACGACGTGTACGTCTATATCGAGTCCGGTTATAAGCTGGCAGAGATGATTTTGCATCAAAATCGCTTCAGCGCGAATTCGCATTACTTGGTGCTGGACAGCGCGGGCCGCGTCGTGTTCAACGAGCTGTCGAGCGTGTTCCCGGTCGGAAAGCCGTTCCCCGCCGCTCTCGGGGAACAATCCGGCCAGCACAAGGGGTATTACTGGTTTAAAGCCGACAGCCATCAGGGCTGGAGCATCGTCTCCGTCATTCCGACGGCCGAATACATGAAAGAACGGAACCTGTGGCTGTATCAGATCGCGTTCCTCTGCCTCGTGCTGCTGTCGATCACGCTGCTGCTCGCTTGGCTGCTGTGGAAAATGGTATACCGGCCGCTGAACGTGTTCAATCGGGAAATCAAGCGGATGGCGAAAAACGATTTCGAAACGGTCGCGATCGAATCGCGCATTCCGGAGTTCGATTACTTGTTGAAGCAAATGCGCGTCATGAAAAGGGAGATCAAACGGCTGTTCCAAGAGGTGGAGCTGAAGGAGAAACGCCGCGCGGACCTCGAGATCGAAAAACTGCTGTACCAAATCAACCCGCATTTCCTGATGAATACGCTCGATACGGCGCATTGGCTGGCCGTCATGAAAGGGCAGACCGAAATCGACCGCCTGATCGTGTCGCTGAACAAATTGCTGTATCACAACCTCGGCAAAACAGGGGAGCAATCGACGGTGCGCGAAGAGCTCGACGCGCTGCGGGAATATGTCACGCTGCAGCAAATCCGTTACGACTTCGAGTTCAAAGTGGACATTCGCGCCGACGAAAAGGTGCTGGGGACGATTATGCCGCGCTTCGTGCTCCAGCCGTTGGTGGAGAACGCGCTGTACCACGGGTTGAACGACGAAGGCGTCATTCGCGTGTCGGTCGAGGCGGCGGGGGATCGAATCGAAATTCGCGTCGTCGACAACGGCGAAGGGATGAGCGAGGAGCAAATTCGCGCCTTGCTGCATAACGAGAACCGGAGAAAGTCGAAGGTCGGCATGGGCATCGGGATGAATTACGTGAAGCGCATGTTGGAGTCGTATTATCAAGGGGAAGCGACGATGGAAATCGCGAGCCGCGAAGGGGAAGGGACGACCGTCCTGCTGCGGCTGCCCTTGACGCAACCGCAGGAAGGAGGGGCTGCTTGATGAAAGTGCTCATCGTCGACGACGACAAGCTCGTCCGGCAAGGATTGATTTCGGTCATGCCTTGGTCCGAATTCGGGATGGAGGTCGTCGGGGAAGCGAACAACGGCGAGAAGGCGCTCGAGTTTCTGGAGCGGCACGAAGTCGATCTCATGCTGACCGACCTGGCGATGCCGGTCATGTCCGGCATCGAGCTGATGCGGATCGCCAAGAAGCGTTACCCCGGGCTCCATACGGTCGTGCTGACGCTGCACCAGGATTTCGAGTACGTGCAGGAAGCGCTGCGCCTCGGAGCGATCGATTACATCGCCAAGGTGGAGCTGGAAACGGACAGCTTCCGGAATGTGCTCGGGCGCGTGCACGCCAGAATCCAAGAACAAGCCGGGTGGCACGACGGGAGGGCGGACGGCCGGCTCCTCGGAGACGCGGCCTGCGTGCTCGTCGCCTTCGGGGACGCGGCTGCGGCCGATGCGGCGCTCGCGGAGCTGCCGGAATCGCTGCAAGAGCCGGACGAGCTGGAGGCGGGGATCTGGCTTTGGACGGACGATGCGGCGGTTTGGTCCGGCGGGAAGCCGGCGCCCGAGCTCGAGGCGTGGATCACGCGGACGGGCAATCGGGCGCTGCTGCGCGTCGCGGGCACGGCAGGGCGAAGCGTCGCGGAGCTGCGCCGCGCGGTGCGCTTGTTCAAAGATCAGCGGCTGTTCTACGAGTATCGTCCGGAGCAAGCCGCGATCGAGCTCGATTGGCCGACGCTGTCAACGGCGCCGTCGGCTTCGGCCGCGGAAGAGGAGGTCGCGGCACTGCACGAGCGCTGGCTGTCGCTCGAGTGGATCCAGGACGAGGCTGCGTTCAAGCGGCTGGCGGACGACACGAAGGCGGCGCGCCTGCTGAGCCCGAGAATCGTGTCGCTGCTGTATATGATCGAGAGCGAATGGCAGCGCATCTTCGCGCATGTGACGGAGCGACGGCTTCCGGCGCCGACGGTCGTCGACGTCTGGTATGAAGCGGAGCAGTGGCTGTGCGGCTTGCGGGCGCTCACGGCGGATACGACGCAGAACGGTTCCCTATCGAGCGAGGTGCAAAGCGCAGTCCTGAAGGCGGTGCATATCGTTCATACCGAGTGGGATCAACCTTTGCATGCCGCCGACGTCGCAAGGCGCGTCAATGTGAGCCGAAGTTATTTCAGCGAGTGCTTCAAAGCGATGACTGGGAAGTCGTTTAACGAATATTTGCGGTCGGTCCGAATGGAGAAGGCGAAGGAATATTTGCTGCATACGAACAAGCCGGTGCAATGGGTGGCGGAGAGAAGCGGTTATTTGGACGAAAAGTATTTCAGCCGTCTGTTTCGCGAATACACGGGGCTCTTGCCTAGCGAATTTCGCGCGCAGCGAGGGTAGACATTTGTCGCGCGGAGGGTGGACGGCTGTTCGACGGCCGCCGCCCGCTTTCGGTAGATAGGGGGAAAGCCGCGGCATTCGTCCCCCTAACCTTCCGACGCCTCCCTATCCTGCAAGCGCTTACTCGCGTGTTATTCTTCAATTGAGCCAATCTTACGAAGAAAGAAGGGGAGACTTTTGAAGAACACCAAAACAGCGCTGACCTTGCTGCTATCCCTCAGTTTCGCCGTCGTGACGGCCTGCAACGGCGCGAATGCGCCGGCGGGCGACAGCGGCGGCGCGGACGCGAAGGGCGGGGAGAACGCGAACGCGCAGCCCGCAGGGCCGGCCGATCCGTTCGGCAAATACGCCGAGCCGGTCACGATCCACGTCGGTCAGCAAATCGATCCGACGGACACGAGCTTGCCTCCGGGCGATACTCCGGAGAACAATCAGTATACGCGGCATATCAAGGAGCATCTCAATATCGAAACGAAAATCATTTGGCAGACGGCTACCGGCAAAGATTACGACCAGAAGGTGAATCTCGCGATCGCGAGCAACGACCTTCCGGATTTGGTCGTCGTCAACGACGCGCAGCTGCGCCAAATGGTGAAGGCGGGCCAAGTCCAAGACTTGACGCAGGTGTACGAACAGTACGCTTCCCCCGCGATCAAGGGCATTATCGAGAAAACCGAAGGGCGAGCGCTGAAGTCGGTGACGTTCGACGGGAAAATCATGGCGCTGCCGAACGTGACCGCCCGCGGGGACGCCGTTCATACGATGTGGATCCGGAAAGACTGGCTCGACAAGCTGAACCTGGAGGTGCCGCGAACGGTTGACGAGCTTCGGGCCGTGGCGAAAGCGTTCATCGAGCAAGACCCGGACGGCAACGGGCAGAAGGATACGATCGGCATTTCCGGGCCGCAGGCGGGCGGCAAGCTGCACGCGAACTTTATCGCCTCCAGCAACAACACGTTCGGCCTCGACCCGATTTTCTCCGCGTTCCTCGCGTATCCGGGCTTCTGGCTCGAGGGCGAGGACGGGAAGCCGGTCTACGGTTCGATTCAACCGGAAGTGAAGCAGGCGCTCGGCGTGCTTCGCGACATGTACGCCGAAGGCTTGATCGATCGCGAGATGAGCATCCGCAAGGACGCGACCGAGCCGATCGTGGCCGGCAAATCGGGCATTTTCTTCGGTCCGTTCTGGATGGGCTACTGGCCGCTGCCGGACGCGATCAAGAACGACCCGACCGCCAACTGGCAATCGTACGCGCTGCCGCTGGACGTTAACGGCGAATACAGCCCGCACATGGCGACGCCGTCCACCCAATTTTTGGTCGTGCGCAAAGGCTTCGAGCATCCGGAAGCGGCCGTCAAGCTGATGAACCTGCTCGTGCGCGACGAGGCGATGTTCGACGTCAGCGTCAGCCTGAACCATTACCCGGTCCGCATCGTGTACGCGCCGGTCGACGAAATCGAATTTACGCTCACAACGCTGCATGAGGTTCTGGAGGGGAAAAAGAAACCGGAAGAGCTGAACGTGCCGGGCTATAAGCTGCTCGTCGACGACGCGCACAAGGTGACGAAGACGAAGCTGCCGCCGTACGACAACAACGATATCCAATATTGGGATACGAGCGATATGGGCGCTTGGAGCCGGCTGTATTCGATCTTCGTCGGCGGCAAGCCGCTGCTCGAGCCGCGCAACGAGGTGTACAGCTTGACGTATTCGCAGACGAAGACGATGGAGAGCCGCTGGGCGAATTTGGAGAAGCTCGAAACCGAGACGTTCCTGAAAATCATTATGGGAGCGGCGCCGCTCGACTCGTTCGACCAATTCGTTCAAGATTGGAAAAAGCAAGGCGGAGACATCATTACGGAAGAGGTCGCGGAAGCGATTCAGGAATAACGCTTGGCAGCGGGCGTCGGGAGCATCGGCTCCCCGGCGCCCTATGCCGCAAGCGGAACGGGAGGGAGGCAGGGCTGTGAAAACCCGAAGCTTCGAACTTCATTATTACCTCATGCTGCTGCCGGGCATGGTTTGGCTCGTCATGTTCAGTATCGTGCCGATGTTCGGCATCGCGATGGCGTTCCAGGATTTCAACCCGGGCAGGGGCGTCTTCGGCTCGGAGTGGATCGGTCTAGAAAACTTCGAGTACATGTTCGTGTTGTCCGACAGCCGGACGGTGCTGTTTAACACGGTATACATCGCTGTGCTGAAAATCGTCGGCAATTTGGTCGTACCGCTCATGTTCGCCTTATTATTAAATGAGTTAAGAATTAACATCGTTAAACGTTGGGTGCAGACGATCGTCTATTTGCCGCACTTTTTGTCCTGGGTCATTCTTTCCGGCATTTTGCTCGACGTGTTCGCGTTCGGCGGTCCCGTCAACCAGCTGCTGAAGCTGTTCGGCTTCGAACCGATATTGTTTTTCGCCGAGGCGCGTCTGTTTCCGTATTTGATCGTCGGCAGCGACGTTTGGAAGGAATTCGGGTTCAATACGATCATTTATTTGGCGGCGCTGACGGCGATCAATCCGTCGCTGTACGAAGCGGCGGCGATGGACGGGGCGAGCCGCTTGAGACGGCTGTGGCACGTGACGCTGCCGGGCATTTCCACGACGATCGTGCTGCTTGCGGTGCTCAGCCTCGGGAACGTGCTGAACGCGGGCTTCGACCAAGTGTTCAACCTGTACAACCCGCTCGTCTATTCGACCGGCGATATCATCGACACGTGGGTGTATCGCGCCGGGCTGGTCAATTTGCAGTTCAGTTTGGCGACGGCGATGGGGCTCTTGAAATCGGTCGTCAGCTTCGTGCTGATCGTGCTGTCATACTATTTGGCGTCCCGATTCGCCAATTACCGCATTTTCTAACGATGGGAGGGGAATTGCCGCATGGTCCGAGAGACGACATGGGGCGCCAGAGCGTTCGATGCGGTGTTATTGGTTGCGCTCGTCGGCACGGCCGTCGTGTGCGTGCTGCCCATCTGGTATACGCTGGCGCTATCGCTGAGCGACAAGGCCGCGGCGGCGGCGGGCATCGTCCGGCTGTGGCCGGTCGGCTTCACGTTAACGTCCTACCAAACGATTATGACCGACGCGAAGTTCATCAATTCGTTCGGTATTTCGCTGCAGCGCGTGCTGCTCGGCGCGTCGATCAACTTGATCGTCACGGTGCTGATGGCGTACCCGCTGTCGAGAACGACGAAAGAGTTCCGCATGCGGAACGTCTTTATGTGGCTGCTCGTGTTCTGCATGCTGTTCAATGGCGGCTTGATTCCGTGGTACATGACGGTGAAAGCATACGGCCTGATGAACTCGATTTGGGCGCTCGTCCTGGCCGGCGGCGTCCAAGTGTTCCACGTCATCCTCGTCGTCAACTTTTTCCGCAATTTGCCGAAAGAGCTCGACGAGGCGGCGCTCGTGGACGGCGCCGGGCCGTGGTACATGCTGTTCCGCATGTACGTGCCTCTGTCCGTTCCCGTGCTCGCGACGATTACGCTGTTCAGCATCGTGTACCACTGGAACGAGTTTTTCCACGGGCTCGTGCTGATGTCGTCGGCGGAACGGTACCCGCTGCAGACGTACATTCAGCAGCTGGTCGTCGTCATCGATACGACGTCGATGACCGAGGACGAATACAAGAAGCTGTCCGAGCTGTCGAATCAAACGCTGAACGCGGCCAAAATTTTCATTGCGATGATTCCTGTGCTTGTCATTTATCCGTTCCTCCAGCGCTTCTTTATCCACGGCATTACGCTCGGCTCGGTCAAAGAATAAAGCGAAGGCCATTCTTCTCGAACGAAGAATGGCCTTCTTTATCGTTATTGAATGAGTCCGATCCACCGCCAGTACGGCACGCTGGCCGTCACCGCGGCGACGACCGCCGCGGCGTAAAGAAGCGCCAGCTTCTGTCCTTGCGCATGGGTGAACGCTTTGCCTTCGGTGCTGTAATACGCCGTTAAATACGTCGGCGATTGATACGTAAAGAAGAACGGATCCGTGCCGAGCAAAATGACGAATACGAGGATCCACGGGTGCACGCCGGCCTCTTGCGCCAAAGGCAGCAGCGCCGTGACGAGCAAAATGACGGCCGGATCGTCGCGGACGACGATCGTCACCGCGAACGATACGGCGACGACGGCGAGCAAAAACACGTAAGGCGACCCTAAAAACGCGGACAGATGCGCGCCGAGGAACGAGGACAGCGCCTCCGTAATGCCGAGCTCGTTCACGCCGCCCGCAAAGCCGAACGCAACACCCAAAAACAGCAGGAACGTCCAATCGATGCCGGTCGATATCGTCTGACGATCGAGCGCGCCCGTCACGACGAGCACGGCGAAGCCCGCCAGCATGACCCACGCGCTGTCGACGCCGTGCCACGGCTGCAGGATCATCAAGCCGACGCAGCCGAGCACGGTCGCCAGCGAGACGGCTTCGTCCTTCGATAACGGGCCGATGAGCCGCAGCTGCTCCGCCAGCACGTCCGCCGAGATCGGTCGGCCCGCCTGCGTGCCGCCGAACCGGACAAAGAGACTACCGGCCAAGATCAAGCAGAACACCAGGAAGGCGGGCAGCGCGTAGAGCAGCCACTGCAGCCAAGCGATGTCGCCCGCGGACCCGGAGACGAGGCCGTACGCCATCATGTTCGTGTACGATCCGGTCAAGACGAATGGCGCCGTAAAGCCGTAGAAAATCATGGCAGTCAGTCCGAGACCGGCGGCGCCGCGGCTTCGCTCCGCGAACCCCATCGATTCCGACAGCGTTCGCGCGATCGGGACGCCGAGCGTCACCTTGGCCGACGAGGACGGGATGAGCGGGTTCAACAGGATGCCGCCGGCGACGGCGCCCCACAGCTGTCCGCGATAATGCGGCGGAAACCGCTGCAGCGCATGCAGCGCGAACCGGTACAGAATGCCCGATTTCACGATCGCCGCGCTGAGCGCCATGATGAAGATCATGTAAAACCATGTCGTCGAGGCGAAGCCCGAGAAGGCGACCTCCGGCTCGAGCAAGCCGCCGAGCACCCAATACATTAGCATGCCGAGAGCGACGATATAGTCCGGCACGACGTTGACGACCCACAGGATGACCGCCGCGACGCCGACGCCGGCGAACACCATCGCCTTGGGTGACAGCCCCGCGGCGGGCGGTACGACGTACGATAGGGCGATGACGATGGCCGCCGCGAGCAGCGCGAACCATCCGGTCATGCGGTCCTTCTTGAACAACCGGCTCGCGCCTTCGGCCAGCCGCTGGTGCTTTTCTCGATCCAGCTTTTGCCGCGCCCGGTCGTATCCTTCCTCGGCGGCGCGTCGCCCGCCTTGCTCGGACGACGCGAGCAGCCGTTCCGCGAGCTGCAAATATTCCACCGCGTGACGGTCTTTGCCGGCGCGGTTGCTCAGCTCCGCTCCCCGTTCGTAGACGGCGATCCGCTGCGAGACCGAATACGCGGCCGCTTGCGTGTCGATCGCGCATTCCACGAGGGCGATTCCGTGTTCCGGCTCGCTCGCGGCGCAATACTCGAGGTAATCCAGCATAAGCTCATAGTGCGAGGCGAGCAGGGGCAGGGGGCAGTTCTTCAACGAAGCGAACGCCGCGTCCTTCGCGTTCGCGCCGATGCGCGCCCGCGCGCCGTCCAGCACGCGCAGCGCCGCCGGCCAATCGTCTTGTTCGACGTACAGCGCCCAAGCGGCCAAGTCGTGACCGGCTTCGAGGTAGAAAGCGATCGCATCAATGGTCCACTGCCGCAGCGCGGGGTAACCGTAGCGGGACGCCGCCTCGTTGCGGAGCAGCGCTCTCGTTTCTTTATCGAGGGCGTAGCAGCCTTCCAGCCGGCGATCCGGTTGCAGCCACGACCGGACCTGCGCGTAGCGTGTCCGCTGCCGTTCCGCCTCGAAGCCGAACTTGTGCGCGACGAGAGCGGCGCCGACGACCGGGAACGCGGAGCACCAGAGAAGGAACTCCGCCACGGGCTCCGGCAGCTGGTTCACGTCTTCCATGACCCGCTTCGAACGCAGCTCGTTGGCCTTCCTCAGCCGGCCGTTCGTGGCGACCAGCCGCTGCGACAGCAGGCGGATGAAGTAGCCGGACAGCGACGCGTGATCCTCGATCAGCCGGTCGAACGTCTCCCGGTCCGATCGCGAATAAGGATACGTCGCTCAAGGCCGCCGCGCTGGCCGATCTCGGCTCCTGCGTGAACAGCGCCATCTCCCCCAGCGTATCGCCCGCGCCCAACACCGCAAGTACCTGCCGCCCGCCGTCGGGCGATTCGGCGAGCAGCTCGAGCGTACCGCTCTCGACGATGTACATGCGGTCGCCGGCGTCCCCTTGGCGGAACAAGAACGCACCGGAGGGCAGCGCCGCTTTCTCTAATTTTACCAGTAATTTCGCGAGCTCCATTTTGGTTAAATCTTGAAACATCTCGATGCGTTCGATACTCATGAGTTCTCCCAAATGTTGTCCGATTAATAGTCTAAGAAAAATATAGTATCATATCCCAAGGCGGCGGAGTGTAAAAAAAATAAATATCGTTAACCATCCGGTAAGTATGGTAAATTTAAACAGGGTTCGTACTACGTACATTAAAGGATAAAGGAGTAAATGCAAATGTGGACTCGGAAAGAACTGAAAATGAGAGCGAAGGATGTCCTGCGGACGTCTTACTGGAAGGCATTCCTCGTCAGCCTCGTCATTGCGGTCGTCAGCGGATTTTCGGGCTGCTCGTTCAATTCGGATTTCGGCGGAGGGGGCGAGGAGGGCCTGTTCGGTGGAATGGAAGACGTTCCGATCGCCGTGATCGTCGGCATCATCGCCGTTGCGGTCCTTGCCTTTCTGCTCGGTTTGGCGTTCGAAATTTTCCTTCGGCTTCCGCTGGAGGTCGGCGCTCGGCAATATTTCAAGCAATCGGCGCAAAACGACGTCAATATGAACTACTTAGGCTATTCGTTTAACAAAGGGAAATATCTTTCGATCGTCAAAGGCATGTTTTGGATGAGCTTCCTCAACTTCCTTTGGTTTTTGCTGCTGATCATCCCCGGCATCGTCAAGGCGTACGCCTACGGCATGGTGCCGTACATTCTTGCCGACAACCCTTGGATCGGAACGAGACGCGCCGTGGAGCTCAGCAAGCAGATGACGAAAGGCGAGAAGTGGAAAATGTTCGTACTCGACCTGTCGTTCATCGGCTGGTATTTGCTCGGAATGCTCGCTTGTTTCGTCGGCATCCTGTTCGTCCTTCCGTACGTGAACGCCACGAAGGCGGAGCTGTATTTGACCCTTCGCCGCAAGGCGCTCGAACTTGGGCTCTGCAGCAGGGAAGAGTTGGGCGTTCCCGAGGAAGTTTGAGGAGGAACAGGTCTTCCGTTCGGAGGGAACCATGTGCGCGGAGAGGGCGACCAATGGTCCGAATGATGTTATAATGGAGCCACGATAACGACACCAGCGCCGGCGCGAGCCGCCGGCCGGTCATTGGAGCAGATGAAGATGGCTGCAGAATTGGCGATTTACGCAATGGCGCTGTCCGCAGGCGGGGTGTTAAGTCTCGCGTTATGCGGCTATGCCGCGTTCCGGTTTCGGCGAGCGCCCGGCGGAGCGTACTACATCCTCGGCACCCTCATGGCGGCGCTGTTCAACTTCGCCTATTTGTTGGAGTTGACGAGCGCCACGTTAGATCAGATCAAGTTTTGGCTGCGCGTGGAATATGTCCCTCTTTCGTTCCTACCCGTGTTTATGCTGCTGATGTGCTTCGAGTACGTCGGCAAACGTACAAGTCGGTTTACTCGCGCGATCCTCTTTTTCATCCCGCTCACGATTATTTTCATGCAGGCGACGAACGACGTTCATCATTTGTATTACACCTCCGTCGAGCTTCGCGCCGACGTTCCGTTCCCGATCGTACAACTGGAATACGGCCCTTATTTTTACGTCCACTCCGCGTCCTTGTACGGCTCCATTTTGGCCTGCGTGCTGCTGCTCGCCTCGCATGCGCGCAAGGTTAGAGGACCGATTCGCATGCAGGTGCTCGCGATGGGCGCCGGCTTGATCGTTCCCGTGCTGGCCAGCTTCGTGTACTTGCTCGGCGAAAGCCCGTACGGCGTCGATCTGGGCCCGGTGTTCATCAGCGTGTCGTACGTGTTCCACTGCATCGCGCTGTTCCGGTACCGCATGTTCAACGTGGCGCCGATCGCGAGAGACTTCGTGTTCGAGCGCATGGAGGAAGGGGTCGTCGTGCTGGACGCGAACGAGGTCGTCATCGACTTCAACCAAGCCGCTTCGGACATTATTCCGGCTTTGGCGCGAGGGAATGCCGGCCGGCCGATCTCCAGCGTAATTCTCGAAGGCAGCCGTCTCGCCGACATCGTTCTTCGCAGGGAAGGCGGGGATTACGAACAAAAACGGGGAGAGACGACGAGCCATTACCGGATCCGTTTCACGACGGTGCAAACCCGAAGGCAGCAGCGGTCCGTCACGATTATCACCTTCGTGAACATCACGGAACGCGTTCGGATGGAGCGGCGGCTGCAGCAAGTCGCCAGCGAAGACGCATTGACGAAGCTGAGCAACCGCGGGGCCGTGTTGGAACAGTCGAGCGCCGCGGCGAAGCGGCTGGCGCAAACCGGCGGCAAGCTGTCCGTCATCATGTTCGATATCGATCGGTTCAAGCAAATTAACGATACGTACGGGCACGAAGCGGGGGATACGGCGCTCAAGCACGTGGCGGACGCGGTCCGGGCGACGATCCGCGCTTCGGATATCGCCGGCCGGTACGGCGGGGACGAATTCGTCGTGTTCCTGCCGGACACGGCGGCGGCGGAAGCGCGCGAGCTGGCGGATCGGCTGCGGCGGAACGTGGCGGAGCGGGACGTGACCGCGAACGGAGGGACGTTCCGCATTCGCTCCAGCTTCGGCATCGCGAGCGCCTCCATCGGGAAGGGCGGCGATTCGCAGGCGCTGCAGACGCTGATGCGGCAGGCGGATCAGGCGCTGTATTCGGCCAAAGCGGCGGGGAGAAACCAGGTGCAGATGCATGCGGCGGCCGACGCTCAAGGGCATCCGGGCGGATCGTCCGCGGTGTAATCGGAATGTTGGCGTCCGCCGGAGCTCCGGCGGACGTTCCTATGTGCCGGGTTGAACGCGAGAAAGCAAGCAAAATCAATGGGAGTCGAGGTGAAGCCGATGGACGACAAACTATCGGAGCTGGAACGGCGCATCGAGCGGCTGGAAGCCGAGGTAAGGCGGCTGCAGGCGGAGAAAGCAGGGGCGCCCGTCGGGATGCCGGCCCGGACTCCGGCGGCTGCGCCGCCGAGGCCCGCGGTCGAGCGGCCCGCGCCGAAGCCGCGGGAGCCCGTCGATTGGGAGCACACGATCGGCCGCGTATGGCTGCCGCGCGTGTTCGTGTTCGTCCTGCTGTTCGGCGTTATTTGGGGGTTTAAAGCGGCGGTCGATTTCGGGATTGTTACGGAGCCCGTCCGCGTCGGTCTAGGGTATTTGCTCGCCGCCGGCCTGCTCGGGTTCGGGCACAGGCAGATGAAAGGCAATCGGGCGCTGCTCGGTTCCGTCCTGCTCGGCGGGTCCGTCTGCGCGCTGATGCTGACGACGTTCGCCGCCCATGCGTTGTACGGCTATTTCGGCGGGTACGCCGCGTTCGCGCTGAACGCGCTGTGGGTCGTCCTCGCCATCGGCCTGTCGCACCGGTACCGCTCGGAAGGCCTTGCGGTGCTCGCCGCCATCGGGGGCTTGCTCGTGCCGCTGCTCGTCGACATCGAAGGGAATACGAGCATGTTCTACGCAGCCTTCGAGGCGATGGTGTACGGCGCCTTCCTGTGGTACAGCTTGCGAATGTCGTTCCGGGTTCTGTACTACGCGGCCGCCGGACTGCTCCACGCGGCGCTGCTCGCGCTCGTCGCGACCGGGGGCGACGCCGCCGTATTCGCGGCCGTCGCCGTTCTGCAGCACCTGTTCCTGCTCGGCGCCTATGTCCTACGCAGCGCGAGAATCGAAGAGCAGGCAGGCACGCTGCTCATGAGCTTCGCCTTGACTTTCGGCTGGATGTGGGCGTCTTACGAAGAGGGGACGCTGCATTACGCGCTGCTCTCGCTGGCAGTGCTGCACAGCGCCTGCGCTTTCGCGTTATGGAGAAGGAGCGGGAAGGAAGCCGTCCCGCCATCCGCCGCCGTCGCGACGTACGCGCTGCTGACGTTCCTGTTGAGCGCGCTGGACGGGGAGGCGCGGCCGATCTTAGCGACGTGGGAGGGGATCGCCGCGCTGTTCGTCGGCCAAGCGGCCGGCTCCAAGTTCCAACGGGCGAACGGGTTTCTCGTTTACGGAATCGGCGTCTTGCTGACCGCGTTCGCGCTGCTTGACGGCATGACGGCGATCGTATCGATCCAATCGCTGCTGTGGCTGTCGCTGCTCGGCAGCTTGTTCGCGATGAAACGGATCGTCCCCGCGATCGGCAAGCAGACGAACGTCGCCGTCGGCGTGGCGCTGCTGCTGCTGATCACCGACGTGACCGGCTGCCTGACCGCCGCGCTATCCGACAACGCGCAGCGGCTGTCGCTCTCCTTCGCGTGGGCGCTGTATGCTGCCGCAGGCGTCGCTTACGGCGCCTTCAGGAAGTCGAAGCAAGTGCGCGGCATCGGGCTCGCCATGCTGTTCGCGACGCTATTGAAGGTCATTTTCTTCGATCTGCCGAATGTGCCGATCGCCGTCAGAGCGATTTTGTTTATCGGGATCGGGCTGATCGGAATGCTGCTGTCTAGGCTGTTGTATCGGAAGGAATAGAACAATAAAATGACTCGTACCCCGTCCCAGGGCGGCATCTTCGGATGCCGTCCTTTTCTCTGTACGCGCATCCCAGTAAATGGTCTTAAAGTCCCTGTCAGCACAGGTATTCCAGATTATGGTGCGAACGAATCTTTTTCCCTATAGTAAATGTAAACTATTACGTTAGGAAGTGATTCCATGCGCCATGTAGCAGCCCTCGACGACGGGCACGGCATGTCGACGCCGGGGAAGCGGACGCCGAAGTTTCCGGACGGCACGTTCATGCATGAGAACGATTTCAATCGCGCAGTGGTCGCGAAATGCGCGGCGCATCTGATGCGCTGCGGCATCGACGTGCTGCTGACGGCGCCGACGGACGAGGACGTGCCGCTCCGCACGAGGACGGACCTCGCCAACGCGAAGAAGGCTTCGATCTTCGTCAGCGTCCATGCGAACGCGTTGAAGGACACCTGGGGGAACCCGAAAGGGATCGAGACGCTGTACTTTCCGGGTTCGGCCCAAGGCAAACGGCTGGCCGAGCTGCTGCTCAAACATTTGCTCAAGGGGACGCCGCTCGTCAACCGAGGCGCGAAGGAGCGGGGAGATCTTCATGTGCTGCGGGAGACGCGCATGCCCGCGGCGCTCGTCGAATGCGGCTTCATGGACAACCCCGACGAGGCGCGGCTGCTGATGAGCGACGCGTACCGCGAGGAGTGCGCGGAGGAGTTGGCGGAGGGCATTTGCGAGTTTCTCGGCGTCGCGTATGTGTCTTCGTCGGAGAAGAAGGAGCGGCAGCCGTCCGTCGCCGAATGCGGGGTCGAGGTGAACGGCATCCTGTTAGAAACTCGGGGGTTTATTCGCGATAACCGGTCTTATGTGCTGTACGAAGCGATTGGAGCCGCGGCCGGCTGCGGCGCAGGCTGGGACGAAAGCTGCGGGAAGGCGATATTGAACAACCGCGTGCTGGATACGACCGTAATCGTCGGAGATCGCCGCTACGCGCTCGCGACGGAAGTCGCCGCAGCCATCCAATATCGGGCAGTGTGGGACGAGCTTAAGCGAGCAGTGAAATTTGTGAAACAAACGTAAGAGTGGCGAGCTACGAGGCCGCATCGAAACTGGGCGTAGCAACCTGGGAGGAAGGTCTCAGAGTCTTTAAACAAAATTTACACCTAAAGGTAAAAAATACCTATGTACGAGACAGTTGGCTTGCCTCATGATAGATTACAGTATTTTCCTTTGGCAGTCCTCCATGGGCTGTCCGATATCTAAATCAATGAATGGGGATGAATGATGATGGCAAATCAGGATCAGGAGCCGATGATCAAGCTGCAGCCGGGCGGAGTGGCGCCGGTGCTCAGCTACAACGTACCGGAGCCGACGTCCTACAGCGGTCGGAATTTTATCGACTTGCAGCTGCACGACGGGTACTTCCTGCCGACGAAGCCGTCGGAGTCGAACGCGCGCTCGGCGTCCGACGGAGCGCAGCGGATGCAGGCAGCACCGAAGGAGCCGTCGCCGGCGGAGCTGCTGCTCGAGAAGCAGCAGTCCGGGGAGCGGATGACGACGCGTTTTCAAAAATTGACCCCCGAAGAGGTGGAGCAAAAAGCTCGCGAAGGCCTCAAGCTGAACATCGTGAAAACGATGACCGGCGCATTGTCCTACAATTTCGTCGAAGCCGATCCGGTCGTCGAAAAGCCGCTGAGCGCCGGTCCCGCTGTTGCGGACGACTCTATCCAGATGTCCGCCATGCGCGCGATCCGTCAAGAGGAGGACGGGGGCGTCGTCAGCCACATGCTGCCGAGAGACCGCGATCCCATTCCGTGGGAGCCCGAACCGGAGCCCGCACCGCCTGTGCTGTCGGTCAGCATTCATACCCCTGCTTCGAACGCTGTCGTTTCCGGCCCTTACACGGGCGCGACGGTCGAAATTCGCGGGAACGCGTCGGTGAAATCCGGATACGGCAAAGTCGGTAAAGTGCAGGTGCAAATCGGAACCGGCGGAGCGTACCAAGACGCCGCGCTGTCGGCGGACGGCAGCTGGTCGTTCCAAACCGTACTGCGAACGCCGGGACCGATTCACATCACCGCCAGAGCGACGCACGCAACGGAGCCGGTCTCCGCATCGGCTCGCATCGCGGTGACGGTCAGCTTGGCTCCGCAGCCCGACACGACGGTGCCGACCGTCCGCATTACGTCGCCTTCGGCAGGCGCGCTGCTGAACACGAGAGGCGGCCCGGCCGCTCAGCTGAACGTGGAGGGCACCGCTTCCGACGACCGCGGCGTCGCGAGAGTCGAAGTGATCGTCGACCAGGGCGCCGCCCAGCTCGCCGAAAGCTTGAACGGCTTCGCGAACTGGAAAAGAACGGTTTCGCTCGGAGCGGGCAGCCATACGATTCTCGTCAAAGCGTACGATGCGGCCAACAACGTCGGCACGGCCAGCTTGACGGTGTTCGTCGACGCGGCGCCGCCGACGGTCAGCATCACGTCGCCGCTGAACAACGCCGAGGCGGCGGGCACGCATTCCCAGGGCGCTATCATCGAGGTGCTCGGCACGGCGTCGGACGCGGGCGGCATCGATTACGTCGAGCTGTCGCTCGACATGAACCCGATCGGCATCCGCGCAGCGGAGAAAGCGCCGGGGGATTGGTCGCAGTGGAAGGGCGTCCTGACCGTTCACGAAACCGGCAAGCATACGATCACCGCGAGGGCGTACGACCGCTCCAACAACATGACGGAAACGACGATCGCCGTTAACGTCACCGTGCTGCCGGAAGTGAACTCCCGCTTGAAGCGACTCATTTTAGTAGAATCGTACCGGATGTCCTCTTACCTTGCGAACTATGGCGCCGGACGGACGATCAAAACGTTCTCGCTGCTGCCCGGCGAAAAGAGCAAAATCAGCATCCGCTCCTACCGGGAGAACGAAACGACGGCGAAAAGCGCCGCGACGATTCTCGATTCCGTGACGGACGATATCGCCGAAGAGTTCGAGAACTCGATCGCGAAGGAGCAAGCCGATCAGAAGAGCTACAAGGAAAGCAACGAGTATAAAATCGAAGGCGAAGCCGGCGTCAGCTGGGGCTGGGGCAGCGCGAAAATCAGCGCCGGCGTCAGCGGCGGCACGAACGCGGCGCGCGAGCAGTTCGCGAAGAACGTCGTCAACAATACGCAAAAGCATGTCGCCAAAGCTTCGGCGCGGCGCGACGTGCAGATCAACACGACGTACGAAGAAAAAAATACGACGACCGACGAAACGACGATCGTCCGCGAAATCGAAAACATCAACGTCAGCCGGACGCTGAACTTCGTCTTCCGCCAAATGAACCAGGAGTTCATTACGCTGCTGCATTTGGTGGACGTCCGCATCGGGTATTTCACGATCGATACGATCAACGGCGAGGAAAAGAAGCAGTACCGCGAGGTGACGCTGCCGCAGCTCGACGCGCTGCTCGAAGAAGTGATCGTGCCGGAGAAACGGGCGGAAGTGCGCAACGCGATCCTTTACCAGCTGATGAATATTTTCGACTACCAGGATCGCCATCATAGCTTCGTGGAAGAGGAGCCTTTCAAAGATCGCGACGGCAACGTGATCCCGCTGTCCCATTATTTGCGCGTGAAGAAGGATTACACGTCGACGTACCGGGACGACGCCACGGGCACGACGATCGAAGTGCCGGGCATCATCTTGGCGGCGACCCGGCACATCCTGCGGACGGACGGCATCGTCGTGGAGGCGCTGCTCGGCCAAGGCGAGGCGCTCGATCACTACTCCCGCAGCTTGCAGCTGCAGGCGATTCGCGAGAAAGATCTGCGCAACGACCTGCTGGAAGCGGAAGTGCGGATGAAGCGGCTGGCGCTGAAAATTTTAGGCGAGAAAGATGCGGAAGCCGCGCAGCTGTACGCGATGCTCAATCCGCCTCCGGCCGCCGCGAAGGAAGACTCGGATCACGCCGCGCCGGCTGCGGAACAGACGCTCGCGGAAGTTCGCTAATCCGGCGGAAGGATGAAGGGAGGCGGCGAGGGTGGACGCCCTGCGGCTCAAGCGAAACGACGAGAAAATTTTGAACGACAACGCCCTGGCGAAACGAATGAAAGCCGCTTACGACGAGAACAAGCTGAAGTGGGCGTTCCAAGCGGCGCTGAAGCTGCTCAAAAAAGTGTCGAATACGCCGGGAATGAAATTCTTTTATAAATACCACCAGACGCATTTCGACTATTTGGCCAGCGTGCTCACGTCGGTGGAAAAGATGGCGCCGATCGATCGGGAGATCGAACTGATGCGCGCCAACATCGATCTGTACGTGAAAAACGCGGGCGATCTGCTCGCCGCGGTCAGAGAGCTGCCCTCCGATCCGCTCGAGGGGCTGCGCAACCCTATCGCTTTGCTGCAAATCGCGGAGAATCCCCAATCCGCGCTCGCTTACGACGGATTGCTGAACGCTTACGAGCAGGCAACCGAGATGCTGCTCGAATCCGCTTTGGAATGCGCGACGCAGGGGCGGGCCATGGAGCGGGACTCGAGCGCCCAAGCGAAGCTGATATTGGATAAACTCAAAGCGATGCCCGTGAAGACGCCGGCGGACCAAGTGCTCATCGGCAGCAACAAAAAGCGGGTCGAATTCATTCAATTCGACCTCATGACGAAGGTGCAGCAGTCGCGCAGCCAGGCGGAGGACGCGGTCAAACGGCTGGAGGAGCTGCTTGCGGTGGTGCGGCAAATCGATCGGATTCATGAAGCTCGTTGAATAGGTATGGGAAAAGCGCCGGATGGAGTCCGGCGCTTTCTTTGTTATATCAAGTCGATGTTGTACCGCTTCGCCGCATATTCCCCGGTAATATGCTCCCTCAGCACCTCTTGAATCTTTTCAATATCCCCTCCTAAAAACAAATCCAGCAGTTGCCGATGTTCGGCGTGCTGAATTTCGGTCAAATAATCGTCGTATTTCCCTCGTTCGACAAAGTGCAATCGAATCGGATTCACGATGCCCGCCCAGATCGTATGGATATTGTCGGAATCGCACAGCTTGACCAAATGGTTATGGAACGCGATATCGTTTTCCAGGATGATTTTCTTCGCCTCTTGTTTTCCGTGCTTCAAAGCATCCTTCATCTTGTCGGTATAGCCGGCAAAAGCGGCTGCGTCCTGCTCCGTCATATTCGGCAGCCCGTGGCGTACGGCGTACAGCTCGATCGTCAGCCGAACCGGCAAGAGCACCTCCACGATTTCCTTCGCCGAATATTGCACGACGACGGTGTCTTTATACGGGCGCGTGACGACCAGGCCCTCTTGCTTCAACAAGAGAAGCGCCTCGCGAACCGAGCTTCGGCTGACGCCCATTTGTTCCGCGATGTCGAGCTCGCGCAATTTATCTCCCGGCTTGATGAGACCAGTCAAAATCGCTTGGCGAATTTCGTCGGAAATTTGTTCGCGCAAGAGGGAAGCTTTCGGTTTTTTAAAGGGATATGGCGACATGTGGGATGCTCCTTTCCTCCAAAATTTACCTAATACATCATTCTAATGCGCTGCCTGCGGTTTCAGAACAGAAAACGTAAGAATGTCAGACAATCAAATGTTTGACATGTTTTTTCGGGCTCGCGTATATAATCAGTCGTGTGAGCGTGAAAGCGCTTAACTGAATAAAGATTGGGGAGAGGTACCTTGTCCAAGCGATTGACTGTTGCGTTGGTCTTCTTGCTTGCGCTTTTGACGGCTTGCAGCAGCGGAAACAGCGGAGTCAACAGCCCGAGTCCCGACACAGGTCAACCGTCCGCCACAGATCAACCGGCGAAGCCTGCCGAAGGCGCCGGCAACGAAGTCGTAGAGATAAGAACGGCATGGTTCGGCAGCGTCGCCCGTCATGAATTGTTTAATAAACTGCTCGATATGTTCGAAGCGGAGCATCCGAACATCAAGGTGGTCCGCGAATACAGCGACTGGAACGGGTATTGGGATAAACTGAACACCCAAGCCGCGGGCGGCAACGCGCCCGACGTCATCCAATTCACGCCGCTGCATATCGCGGAGTATGCGGGACGGGATGTGCCGCTGAACCTCGAGGAATACGTGAAATCCGGAAAAATCGATTTATCCGACTGGGATCCGAAGGTGGTGGAAAGCGGGAAGTATCGAGGCAATCTGTATATGGTCAGCATCGGGATGTCTTCGCCGGCCATGTTCGCCAACGTCGACCTTCTGAACCGCGCCGGGATCGCCATGCCGGAAACCGACTTGAGTTACAGCGAGTTTGCGAGCTTCGTGAAAGAAGGGCAGAGCAAGCTGGGGGACGGAGCTTGGATGCTGTTCGATTCAGGCGGAAACTTCGACCACTTTGTGATCTATCTGCTGCAAAAAGGGAAGAAAATCACGTCAGATGACGGGACGAAGCTTGGTTTCGACCAAAAGGACGTAGAGGAATGGCTTAGCTGGTGGGACGATATGCGCGAGGCCGGAGCGGTTCCGCCGGCCGAAGTCATGGCTGAGCACGGCAGCAAGCCTTGGGAGGATTCGCTGTTGGTGCATCAGAAAGTAGCGATCCATGCGACGAACGGAAACCAATTGAAAATTTTCCAACGGTACATGGAGGATCGGGTCGACATTTTGAGACTTCCGACGATGCCGGGCGGCGCCAGCAAATACGGGGAAGTGTTTACAGGCGTGTTCCTCGCCATCTCCAAAAATTCCAAGCATCCCGAGGAAGCCGCGAAGCTGATTAACTTCTGGGCGAACCATATCGAAGCCAACAAGTTGTACAATTTCGAGCACGGCATTATCGGATCGAACAAAGTGAACGACGCGCTCAAGGAGCAGCTGACCGAGGAAGACAAAAAGGTGATCGCCCACGCGAACGCCGTTCTCGAAACGGCGCCGGCGACGACGGAAAGACCGAAAGGATACTCGGCCATCTCGAGCGCCTTCACGAAAACGAACGAACAGGTGCAGTTCAAGCAGGGTACCGTCGAGCAAGCGGCGGCTGCGTTCATCGGCGAAGCGCAGAAGCTGTTGACTCGGTAACCGGACGTCAATTCGGGGCAGGGCGACCGGGCTTCGAGCGGCTTCCCTGCCTATTCCAAGAGGTGATTTCGCATGCAGCCGGCTTTGCCTGGTTCCGTTCGGACGTCTATCGGCTCGAGGGTGAAAGACAGCATCCGAAGAAACCTGCCGGGTTACGTTTTCTTAACGCCTTGGCTCATCGGCATTTTGGCGTTCAGCGCGGTTCCGATGTTCACTTCATTATACCTTTCGTTTACGAACTACGATCTGTTCCGGGCGCCCGAGTGGATCGGATTGCAAAACTACGCTCAAGTGTTTACGGACGACAGCCGGTATCTCAAGTCGCTGAAGGTTACGTTCCTGTACGTGTTCCTGGGAGTGCCCTTAAAGCTGGTGTTCGCTCTGTTCATTGCGACGCTGCTGAACAAAGGCATCCGGGGATTGCCGTTCATCCGGGCCGTCTATTATATTCCGTCGCTGCTCGGCGGCAGCGTGGCGATCGCCATCTTGTGGCGCCAGGTGTTCGGCATGGACGGCATTTTGAACGCATTCTTGTCGATCTTCGGCATTCAAGGCACGAGCTGGGTCTCTAATCCCAACTATGCCGTGTACACCTTAATCGCGCTGTTGATTTGGCAGTTCGGTTCGCCGATGATCATCTTTCTCGCGGGGCTCAAGCAAATCCCGAGCGAGCTGTACGAATCCGCGTCCATCGACGGCGCCGGGAAAACGGCGACCTTTTTCAAAATTACCCTGCCGCTTTTGACTCCTATAATTTTGTTCAATCTGGTCATGCAGATGATCTCGGCCTTCCAAGCGTTCACTCCCGCCTATATCATCGGGGGGCAGAATGGCGGGGCGTTAGACTCTCTTCTCTTCTACACGCTGTATCTCTACACCAAGGCATTCAGTCACTTCCAAATGGGGTACGCGTCGGCGATGGCGTGGATTTTACTGGTCGTGATCTCGCTGTTTACCGCCATCGTGTTTCTCTCCTCGAAAAAATGGGTCCATTATTCCGACTGAGGGGAGGCGTGTTGACATGCCATTAAATCAGCAAACCGTTTCCCGCTACGTTACGATCCTGTTGATCGCCTTCGTCGGCATTCTGATGATGTATCCATTGCTGTGGATGATCAGCAGTTCGTTCAAGCCGGAGGAGATTATTTTCAAGGATAAAAGCTTATGGCCGGCCGTCTTCACGCTCGAGAACTATGTGAACGGTTGGAGGGGGTACGGCGGACTGTCCTTCAGTACGTTTTATGCAAATTCCTTCCTTGTCGTACTGTTCGTCATCTTGGGCAATTTGATCACCTGTTCCATGGCCGCCTATGCGTTCGCCAGATTGAAGTTTGCGCTGCGCAAGCTGTACTTCGCGGTGATGCTCGTCACGATCATGCTGCCGTACCATGTCGTCTTAATTCCTCAATATACGTTGTTCTTCAAACTGGGCTGGGTGGATACGTTCCTGCCGTTGATCGTCCCTAAGTTTTTGGCGACGGACGCGTTCTTCATCTTTCTCATGGTCCAATTTATCCGCGGCATCCCGCACGAGCTGGATCAAGCGGCGACCGTGGACGGTTGCAGCGTATACCAAATCTATTGGCGCATCGTTCTTCCGCTGGCTGTCCCGGCTTTGGTGACGACGACCATATTCACGTTTATTTGGACTTGGAACGACTTTCTGAGCCAGTTGATTTACATCAGCAATCCGAAATTGTTTACGATATCGCTCGCCTTGCGCGGATTCGCCGACGCGACGGCCAACTCTTCTTACGGTCAGCTGTTCGCCATGGCCACGGTGTCGCTGCTGCCTATTTTTCTCGTATTCGTCGCTTCGCAGCGGCTGTTGGTGGAAGGGATCTCGACTTCGGGTCTGAAAGGCTGACGATTGCGGATCCATGTTTCTTCAATATTTAATACCACGAGACGGGAGTGTGTGCTATGGAAAGAATCGGTTTGATCGGTCTAGGCAACATCGGGTCTTATTACACCAAGCAGCTGTTGGGCGCCGGGTATCCGTTAACGGTGTTGGACTTGGATCAAGAGAAGGTGAGCGCCGCGGTCGCGCAAGGGGCTCAGGCGGCGTCGACCCCGGCGGAATTGACCGATCGCTCGGACGTCATCATTTTGTCGCTGCCCGGCAGTCCGGCCGTGGAGAAAGTGATGGACGGCGAGGAGGGGATTTTGAGCCGATTGAAAGCCGGCCAAACGATCATCGATACCGGAACGACGAGACCGAGCACGGACATCAAGTACGAGAAGCTTTGCGCGGCGAAAGGCGTCGGCTTCCTGGACGCGCCGATTACTTGGCGGAAAGCCGGATTAACGATCATGGTCGGCGGCGATGCCGAGGTGTACGCACGCTGTAAAGCGGTCATCGATTGCATCAGTTATAAAAACAGGCACGTCGGGGACATCGGGCAAGGCCAAGTGCTGAAGCTCATTAATCAAGCGATTCTCGCGAACCAGCTTGCGGTTTATGCCGAGGCGGTCGAAATGGCGAAATTGGTGAACGTCGACATCCGCCTGCTTCAGGATTTTCTGGATTTCCAAGTGCCGGAGGCGCTGTATACGGACGACTACCAGGGAGGCGGGCATCTGGCGCTCCACTATAAGGATTTGCTGTATTTGCTCGAACTCGCTCACGAGTGCGGCGCGAATATCCCGATCAGCAGTTTGGTGCACGAAGCGTTCAAAGCGACGAAGCCGTACGGCGATCCCAATTGGAAACAGCCCGGGATCGCGACCTATTGGAGAAGGCTGAACAACGCCATGAAGTAATGCGGCAAATCAAATGTCCAAATTTCGAAAGGGGATAAAGCGCAATGAGCAAACGATTGAATTACGTGACGCCCGCCGACGTCGAGACGCAGGTTTTCCCGTGGGGGAAAATTCAATGGTTGTCCGAGCCGAACGTCACCGGTTCCCAGGTGATGACGACCGGCGTCGTCGCCTTGGAGACGGGCAAGGGGCACGATCGGCATAACCATCCGGGCTGCGACGAAATTATTTACGTGATGGAAGGGACGGGGGAGCAGTTTATCGAGCTGGCCGACGGCACGACCGATCGTAGAGAAGTGAAAGCCGGCGACTTGATCTTCATCCCCGCGGACTTGTTCCACGGCACGTTGAATACCGGGGCATCCGAGATGCGTCTGCTTGTCGTGTATCAGACGGCCGGCCCGGAAGCGTTCCTCCGAACGCTTCCCGATTGCACCATCATTCCGGCGGCGAACGCGCCGTAGGGAAGGAGAGGAGAGCTCCCGATGATCGGTCTTGCTTGCTCGACGGTGTCGTGCGACGGATTTATGGATAACCAATTCAAAGCTACGCTGCGCGCCCTTCCTCGGATCGGCTACAAATATGTGGAGTTCAACTGCTGGCATCCTTCAGACCTAACGCCGTCGAACATAACGAATTTACGCAGACGCTGCCGGGAGGCCGGCGTTCAGCCGATCGCGCTGTACGGCTCGTCGTTCGGCGCGAGCCATCCCTTCGACATCAGCAAGGATGTCTCCCACAAAATCCGGTTGATCGAAGCCGCTTTGGAGCTGGGCTGCAATCGTATCGTGGCGACGGGCGGCAGAAGGGGGCAATCCGGCGGCTTGGATACGATCATAACCGTCTTGGAGCAAGTCGCTCCTTTCGCGGAAACGAACGGGGTATTGATTTGCCTGGAAAACCATGCAAACAACAATTTGGAAAATATCGAGGATTATCGGAAAATCTTCGAGGCGATCGATTCCCCGAACGTCGGGTTATGCGTAGACACCGGCCATTTCGATGCGGCGGACGTCGACTTGAACGAAGTGATGGAAGTCTTCCACAACAAAATCAACCACATTCATGTGAAAGAAGCTTCCAAGATCGGCGTGGAGAAATTCGTTCGCTTCGGTCAAGGGGTTACGGATAACCGGCACGTGATCGAAACGATGATCGATTACGGGTACAGCGGATATATCTCCGTAGAATTGGCCATCGAGGACAAATCGAACCTGATCGAGGATTTGACCGTCCCGTTTCAAATGTTCAACGGGTACGCCACCGTATAAACCGCGTTCAATCGCGTCACCCGATCGAGAATGATGGAAAGGGGCTTCGCAGCCTATGAGCGAAAATAAAGTCGTCTTATTCATCGGCGCGTTCGACACCAAAGGCGAAGAATACGCTTACGTTAAAACGTTGGTCGAGCGGCGGGGACACCAGGTGATCACGATCAATATCGGCGTCATCGATCCGCCGCGGCACATCCAACCGGACTGGGATGCGGATCAGGTCGCCGAAGCGGCGGGCTCGACGATCGACGAGCTTCGCCGGCGCGGCGATCGCGGGCATGCGATGACCGTTATGAGCCGCGGTGCGGCGAAGCTGGTGCGCAAGCTGTACGACGAAGGCGCGTTCCACGGCATCCTCGGGATGGGAGGGACCGGCGGAACGTCCGTGATCAGCGAGGCGATGCGGGGGTTGCCGATCGGGTTCCCGAAGCTGATCGTATCGACGGCGGCGAGCGGGGATACGCGAGCCATCGTCGGGACGAAGGATATCGCGTTGATCCCTTCCGTCGTGGACGTGGCGGGGATCAACCGCATCAGCCGGCAAATTTACGCCGAAGCGGCCGGCGCGATTTGCGGCATGGTGGAGCGGGAAGCGGACAACGGAGCCGAAGACAAACCGATCGTCGCCATCACGATGTTCGGCAACACGACCGAATGCGTCGACCGCTGCCGAGAGCAGCTGACGGAAGCCGGGTACGAATGCTTGATCTTCCATTGTACGGGCGTGGGCGGGCGAACGATGGAGGATCTCGTGCTCGACGGCAAAATCGCGGCCGTGCTCGACATCACGACGACCGAATGGGCCGACGAGCTGTGCGGCGGCGTCTTCAGCGCCGGGCCGAGCCGGCTGGAGGCACCTGGGATTGCGGGCATTCCGCACTTGATCGTGCCCGGCTGCATCGATATGGCGAACTTCGGAGGCAAGGAAACGGTTCCGGCCCAGTACCAAGACCGAAAGCTTGTCGTATGGAATCCCGCCGTAACGCTGATGCGCACCAACGTCGAGGAAAATCGGCGGATGGGCGAGATCTTCGCGGAGAAAGCCAACCGCGCCGCCGGTCCGGTCCGCGTCCT
This sequence comes from Paenibacillus sp., assembly GCF_035645195.1. Classification (NCBI taxonomy): domain Bacteria; kingdom Bacillati; phylum Bacillota; class Bacilli; order Caryophanales; family Paenibacillaceae; genus Paenibacillus; species Paenibacillus sp. The sequence continues at coordinate 27,589 of NZ_DASQNA010000045.1, forward strand.
CCTTCCGCTGAAGGGCGTGTCGATTTTGGACAGCGAGGGGAACGATTTCTGGTGGCCCGAAGCGAACCAGGCGATGTTCGAGGCGTTGAAGGCTAATCTTCAAAGCCGGATCCCGGTCGAAGAAATGGATGTCAACATTAACGACCCGAGCTTCTCATCGCGCGCGGTGCAGCTCATGCTGGACATGATTCAAGAGTGGAAGAGTTCGCAATCCGGTTGAATATCGGTAGGGTGATATATTCAGTTAATGGAGGTTTAGGGACGAATGACGTTGACCCGAGAGGACATCGTAACGAAGCTGAAAGCGAAGATCGCGGCGGGAAAGCCGATCGTCGGCGCAGGGGCGGGAACGGGAATATCCGCGAAATGCGAAGAAGCCGGGGGCGCGGATCTGATCGTCATCTATAACTCGGGCCGGTTCCGTATGGCGGGCCGCGGCTCCCTGGCGGGGATCATGCCTTATGGAGACGCGAACGCGATCGTGATGGAGATGGCCGGAGAAGTGCTGACGATCGTGGACCATACGCCGGTGCTTGCGGGCGTTTGCGGCACGGACCCGTTCCGCAATATGGATTACTTCCTGAAACAAGTGCGGGATATCGGATTCGCCGGGGTTCAGAACTTCCCGACGGTCGGGCTGTGCGACGGATTGTTTCGGCAAAATTTAGAGGAGACCGGCATGAGTTACAAGCTGGAAGTGGAGATGATCCGGAAGGCGCACGAGCTGGATCTGCTCACCTCGCCTTACGTGTTCAATCCCGAGGAAGCGGAAATGATGACGAAGGCCGGAGCCGACATCGTCGTGGCGCACATGGGCTTGACGACCAAAGGCTCGATCGGCGCCCAAACGGCGATCGCGCTGGAGGATACGCCGGCCAAAGTGCAGGAAATCGCCGACGCAGCTAAGGCCATTAATCCTGACGTCATCGTTCTGTGTCACGGCGGAGCGATTTCAGAGCCGGAGGATGTGGAGTTTGTTTTACGCAACACCCGTAACGTAGACGGTTTCTACGGAGCTTCCAGTATGGAACGGCTTCCGACCGAAGCGGCGATTACGGAACAAATTCGAAGGTTTACAAGGATCACGCTGTAATCCTCGATCACGCAACAACCTTATTCCGGGATTGGACTGGAATAAGGTTGTTTGCGTTGAGCGTACATTTCGCTCGTTATGGTTTTATAAACATCTGGGTCCAGTAGTAGCCGTAGCTGCCGCCTTTCGCAAGACCGACGCCAATTACGGTTACGTTTTTGTTCAAAATATTTGCGCGGTGGCCCGGGCTGTTCATCCAAGAGCTTACGACGGCTTGCGCCGTTTGTTGCCCGGCGGCGATATTTTCTGCGGCCGTGCTGTACGAGATGCCGAAATTTTTGATCATCGTGAACGGCGAACCGTACGTCGGGGAGGTGTGCGAGAAATAACGCTTATCCCGCATATCGTTGGATTTGATTCGAGCCACTCTGGATAATTCCCAATTCGCGCGAAGCGCCGGCAATCCATGCTTGGCCCGTTCTTGGTTCGTTAATTGAATGACCTCGTGTTCGATGTGCTTCAGGGCATCCAAATTCGGAATCGTCAACTTGTCTCCGGGATAAATCCATCTCGGGTCCTTAATCTGAGGATTCGCTTCAATAATTTCCGACAAGCCGATTTCGTACCGCACCGCGATTTTCCACATGCTGTCTCCCGGCGCGACGGTGTAAATATCAGGCTTCGCAAGTGCGGGCTGCGCGAACAGAACGAATGCCGCCAGTATAGAAGCAACGCAAACGAGCTTACGTTTCACAGGAACAACTCCCTTTTTTAAGGGTAGTATGTTCACTATTATGCAAAAGATTACAGCGGCATTTTAGGCGCCGCAGCGGGACATCCTAGGCATGAATTATGCGCTAGGAGGGATTAGGGAAATGAAGGTTCTTTCCGTGTTGGGGTGGATCTTAGTCCCCTATATCATGCTGCCGCTGAGGTGGAAGCGTCTTAGCCGAGGCCAGAGGGTTGCCGCGATCATCTGGATTATCATCCTGTTGTTCGGCGGGTGCTTCAACGGAGCCGCGACGACGCAGGAGCCGGGTGCTCAGCCGACGGAGGAACCGGCCGCGGAAGCTCCCGCCGCCGAATCGGAAGAGCCGGAACGGATTGCCGCTCAAATCGTGTCCGTCGTCGACGGCGACACCATGAAAGTTAAAATCCAAGGGCATCCGGAAGAGGAAACGGTGCGCCTGCTTCTCGTAGATACGCCCGAAACGCAGAACGCGAACCAGCCGTTCGGGGCGGAAGCGACAAACTTCGCGAAGGCGGAACTGGAAGGGAAGGAAGTCCGGCTTGAGAAAGATGTTTCCGACCGCGACCGGTACGGTAGGCTGCTGCGGTACGTGTATGTCGGGGATCGCATGTTTAACGAGCTGCTGCTGGAGAAAGGTTTAGCGAGAGTGGCCGTGTATCCGCCCGACGTGAAGTACGTCGATGCGTTCAGAGCGATTCAAGACGAAGCCCGCCGCGCGGAATTGGGAATATGGAGCATCGAAAATTACGCGACGGAAGAAGGGTTTAACGAGGAAGCCGCAGCCCCGAAACCACCGGCGGAGCCGCAGCCTGAGCCAGCCCCTCGGGAGCCGGCGACACCGGCACCAGCTCCGGCGCCGGCACCGGCCAAGAAGCCTGCGCCAAGCGAATCCAATGTCTTCTACAAAAACTGCACCGAAGTGAGAAACGCGGGGAAGGCTCCGATTCGCAGGGGGGATCCGGGGTACAGCACAAAGCTGGACCGCGACGGCGACGGCATCGCGTGCGAATAATAAAGCAGGAAAGACGGCACACCGAGTGCCGTCTTCCTTTTTTGCATCAAAAAACCGGAATCATCATCGAAACCGCCACCGCGAGCCCGCCGACTGCCGCCAGCAAGAGGATCGCAGCCGTAGTACAGCCCTGTCTCTCCCGGAGATCTTCCGCATATTCCTTGGCGCAGTGCCGGCAGAGCGTATATCCTTTCGCCTTGGCTTCTTCTTCTTTGATTTTGGTTGCCTGCACTTTCCCCTTTAAAATGCTGGATGTCGTCGGGCAGTCATCATCGAAGTAATGGTAGTACTTGCCCGATCGGGTGATGTACACTTCATCTCCGCGATGCATTCGGGATATCCCCCCTCAGTCATACGGTTTCGTTTACTATCCCCCGAAAAGAAAGGTGGTACCCGGTTGTTCCGTGGTATAATGATCTAGTTTAACTGAGAGGAGGATTTTACGTTGTTTCAAGTAACCGAGGCTACAGGCTGCCCTTTTAACGAACAATTTCTGCTCAAGGAAGACCGGAAGTACGATATTCGAGATTTCGGAGCCGGCCCGGATCAATCTCCGGTACAAAATACGAAGGCCATTAACCGTGCCATCCAGAAAGCGTCCGAAGGCGGCGGCACCGTTATTATCCCGAAAGGCGATTTCCGGGTGTATACCATCCGCCTCTTGAGCGGCGTGAATTTATATTTGAGCGAAGGCAGCGTTCTTCATGCTGCAAAAACGGATATAAAGCACTCCTACGAACTCCAAATCGGGGAAGGCGGCAACTACGAAGAACCCGAAGTAAATCTTTACGTTGGATTGCAAGATCACGGACATACATATTTCTCCAACAGCTTGATTTACGGAGCAGATCTTCGCGATGTGATGATTTACGGACCCGGACTATTGGACGGCAGCTTTTTAAATGATGAGGGCGAATTAGAGCATGTTTTAATGGGCGGCGACCCTCTCGAGCCGGTCCGGCGTAACGAACCGGGCCACCGGGGAGAATGGTTCGGGAACAAGGCCATTGCGCTCGTGCGATGCGAGAATGTAGCGCTTAGCGATTTCTCCATCGTTGCCGGCGGCCATTTTGCGATCATCACGACTTGCGTAACCAATCTGTACGTCAACAATATTTTAGTCGATACGAACCGGGACGCCTTCGATATAGACTGCTGTCAGAATGTAACGGTTCGACATTCCACGTTTAACTCATTAACAGATGACGCCATCGTCATGAAGGCTTCCTATGGCGGTGGGATGTTCATGCCGTTAAAGAATGTGTTGATCGAAGATTGCATTGTAAGCGGTTATGATATGGGATCCGTCTATTCCGGAGCTTATACGACGGACAAACTGATCGCCACGGACCGCTGCGGTCCGACCGCGCGCGTCAAGCTCGGCACGGAATCGACTTGCGGCTACGATTGCGTGACCGTGCGCCGCGTCACTTTTAAACGTTCCAGAGGCTTCGCTCTTGAGGCTGTGGACGGGTCGGATTTAAGCAACATCATTTTTGAGGACTCGACGTTAGAGGATATCAGCAGCTCGCCGATTTTTATCAAAGTCGGGGATCGCGGACGTTTCCCGGTTACCGGAAATTCTACATCCGAAGAATTCGTTCCTGCTGAGGGTGCACCGGCCAATGTGCGCCTTGATAATACGAATTGGGTGCTTCCAGCCAAGGAACCGTACCAGCTTTATCCGGCCAAGCGTTATCTGCCGTCATATAACCGGACTCGCAAGGTGTCGGTCGACGGGCACTCGAATTTTCACATCGTGGATCCCGAGCAGCCTTGTCGAGTGAATCTTGCTAATGTTCATGAGGGGAACGGAAAATGTTATGCGATGAAATTCGATTCCTCCTCGATGACCTATGTACCCGATTATGAGCGGGAATTGAGCGAGAACGAACTGGCGCTTTACGCAAACGCAAACGGAAGCGATCACATCGCTAAAGTTCATGATATTATCATCAGAAATATTACAGTGACGAATGTAGATCCCCGTTATCCCATTGAAATCATGGGGCTGGTCGGCAATCGCATTCGGAATGTCCTTATCGAAAATGTGAAAGTCGAATACCGCGGGGGTCTGAGCTTGGAGCACGCGGTGGAACAGCGTCAGCTGAACACGAACTGGGAGTATTCGCAAAACGGCAAGAAGCAGCGCAGCGTTCAATCGTTACCTTGGTTGGTCAACACGTTCTTCCTGAAAAACGAAGGGTTGTTGCCGCGCGTAGAATGGGATGCGGAAACCGGTACCTGGAAGGATGCGCCGTTTAACGTGCCTGAGCTCCCGGAAGTGTACCCGGAGCCTAGCAATTGGGGAATTCTTCCGGCTTATGGCCTGTACGCAAGACATGTTGAAAACCTGTATCTTCGGAATATCGAAATGCATTATATCGTTGAAGACACAAGGTATCCGATTGTTCTGGACGATGTCGTGCATGGCGAAGTGACCGGTATAGACGTTTCGCGTGCAGAACATGTGGAAGCGGTCGTCTGCGTTACGAATCGTTTCAAACGTCCTGCCGGGCTGGAATATGTACCGGATTATGAATACCATTCGACCGCTGTTGAAAGCGTTGAAATCGAAGGCGACCTGCCTGTGAAGCATATTGAGATCAACGCGCCGGCACCGGGAACGCCGAAGGATCGCTTGTATTCGTACGAAACCGCAGCGGTACCCGAAACCGGATACACCTATGCTCGTGCGACGGAGGAGTATCCTTTGCCGCAGACTGTATACCGGCCCTTCTTCAAACCGGTTCCGACACAGGTGGCCAAAGCCGGCGAAACGCTTACGTTCGATGTCGTGGCCAGACAGCCTGCATTCGAAACGTCCACGCGTGAAACGGACGGCAAAATTTACAACGAATCCGTCGCCGTTAGGGATTTTACGGTGCAAGGCGTAGCGAGTCCAATGGCCTTGCATGTGAGCGGCCTGCCGCTTGGGGCAAGCTTTGACGGTTCTTCGTTTATTCCTGGACAAGCCTGCACGTTTACTTGGAAGCCTACTGCTGATGAGGTGAGGGAAGAGCCGTATCGGGTGACCTTTGTCGCGGACGACGGAATCATTCCTGTACAGATGGAAGTAGAAATCAAAGTAGTCGAGTAATGAAACTCATCAAAAATGACCCACAGCCATAAGCCGTGGGTCTGTATTTTTTTCGATTAGAAAAGCTCTAGGATAAGGTAAACGCCCGTTCCCCAAATAAAAAGGGCGGAACATTTATTCAATATATTCGTAACCGTTCCGCTATGCTCCAACCTCCTGATCATTGAGCCGGCGATCGCCAGCGCGATGAACCATAACCATGACACGGTGATAGTGGCCGCGGCGAAATAGATTTGTTGGGTCCCGGTATATTTTAGCGCGCTCGTTCCAATGACTCCGACCGTATCAAGGATCGCATGCGGATTTAGCAAAGAAACGGACAATGCGAAAGCGATTTGTTGGCGAGTCGTCATCGCCTTTTTCGTTTCCAGCGCCGTCGGTTCGGCCCTCCAGATGGCGAATCCCATATAGATCAAAAATAAAATTCCGACAGCCATGACCCCTGTACGCAGCCATTCGATTTGAAACAGGATAGCTGACAGTCCCCAAATCGCGGAAACAATCAATAACGTATCGCATAAGGACGCAGTCAAAGCGGCAGGAAGCGCCCTGCGAAGTTTCGGCTGCGTAACGCCTTGAGAAAACACGAAAACATTTTGTACGCCTAACGGCAAAATGAGTCCGAACGCCAACACGATGCCATGCACGATTGCCCCCAATGCACAACCAATCCTCTCAAACTTACATCTGCAGTATCTTTTAGGAAAACATAGGGGGCTTTCCTTGTCAAGAGGACTTAGAGTAGAATCATCGACGTCGCGGCGAATGAGCTGAGGCGTTCTATTCCTTATCCGCAAAAAGTAATATTACAAAAAGTTTGTGGCTGCGACTTTTGGTTCTCATGTACTGTTGAAACAATACATACTCTTAGCGTCGAAGGAGCGGGTGCAATGGAAACTTCGGTTTTGTATGGAAAAGGGAGCGTTGCAATCGAAGTGCCGAACGACGCGGTCATCGTGGAGCCCAAGCATCAGCCAAGCGTGCCCGATGAGAAATTCGAGATTTTGAGAGCGCTTCGAAATCCAGTTGGATCCCCGCCGCTTGGAGAGAGCGTGAAGGCGACCGACCGGGTGGCGATCGTCATTAGCGACATTACGCGGCCGACCCCGAATCATAAGCTGGTGCCATGGCTGATCGAGGAGTTGCCTCACGTCCCCCGCGAGAACTTCGTCATTATTAACGGAACGGGGACGCATCGCGACCAGACCAGGGAAGAATTCGTCACGATGCTAGGGGAGGAGATCGTTGATCGGTATCGCGTGATCAACCACCATTGTCATGAAGAGGCAGAGCTGTCGCATGTGGGAACGAGTCGGTTCGGCTGCGAAGTGCTGCTGAACAAGGCGTACGTCGAAGCGGATTTTCGCATTGTGACCGGCTTCATCGAGCCGCATTTCTTCGCGGGCTTCTCCGGCGGGCCGAAGGGCATTATGCCGGGCATCGCGGGGATCGATACGATCATGACGTTCCATAACGCGAGAATGATCGGGGACCCGCTCGCGACCTGGGGGAACATGGAAGGTAATCCCGTACAGGAGATGTCCCGAGAGGTCAATCGGATGTGTCCGCCGCATTTCCTGCTGAATGTCGCCTTAAACCGAGACAAGGAGATCACCCAGGCGTTCGCAGGGCAATGGGAGACCGCGCACAAACAGGGGTGCGAATACGTGAAGACGCATGCGATGATTCAGTGCGACCGGCGGTTTGACGTCGTGGTGACGTCCAACTCGGGTTATCCGCTGGACCAGAACCTGTACCAAGCGGTGAAGGGGATGAGCGCGGCACAGAAGATCGTGAAAGAAGGCGGCACGATCATCTGCGCGGCGGAGTGCTCCGACGGGTTGCCGTCGCACGGGAATTACGCGAAAATATTGGAGATGCGCGCTACGCCGCAAGAAATTCTGGACATGATCAAGGATCCGTCGTTCCGAATGTTCGATCAATGGCAGGTCCAAAAACAAGCGGTCATTCAGGTGTGGGCGGACGTATTCGTCTATTCTTCTTTGCCCGAGGAGGACATCCGCAGGGCGAAATTCTCGGCGACTTCGAATATCAGCGACACGCTGCAGCGGCTTCGTATGAAATACGGCGACGGCATGAGCGTCGCCGTCATGCCGCAAGGCCCTTTGACGATTCCCTACGTGGAAGAAACATAAGAGCAAGATGCAGGGTAAGCATAGGATCGCGCAATAGAAACGGGGACGCCCCAAAGCCATGGACGATAGGCATGGCGGGGGGCGGCCCCGTTTTTCATAACTAAATTGAACCCCGAATCCACCGAAGCGCAGGCATACTCAATCTGTACAATTCGAATCCAAATACCATCCGTGCATGGAAGCGAATATTGCGGATTGAAGCGGCTCATGCCATCCCTTAGCATGGAGTTCAATCCCATATGTCATTCATCGAGGAGGGAAGCCGATGCAGACCGCTCGGAAAGAAAAGCAATTTATTATCGATTGCGACGTGCACTGCGCGCCGAAGCATCCGGACGAAATCAGGAAGCATGTCCCCGAAGCCTGGAAAGATCGGTTCATGATGAGCAATCGGGACTTATACAATCACCCGCTGTACGTCATTCGAACCGACGCCCACCCGCCGGGAGGGGGACCGCCTGCTTCGGACCCGGATTTCCTGAGGGAACAGCTTGTAGACGAATACGGGATCAATCATGTCATTATCGTCCAGCGTCCCTTCACCAACCCGATCCCGTACCCAGCCTACGCGACCGTTCTTGGAAACGCATTCAACGATTGGTTGAACGAAACGTGGCTCGGCGAGTACAACCACGACGGGGTGTTTAAAGGGTCGATCTGCGTCTCCACGCAAGACGTTCCCGGCGCGGTTCGAGAAATCGAGCGCTGGGCGGGACATCCGCATTTCGTTCAGGTCGTGACCGATTCCGGGGCGACGGCGGCTTATGGCGGGCAGCAGTTCCATCCGATCTTCGAAGCGTGCGAACGGCACGGGCTGCCCTTCGCGATGCACGCGGGAGCGGACGGCATCGGCATCAGCAGCATTCCTTCCAGCGGCCACCCGACGCATTACATCGAATGGAGCTCAAATCATCCCTTATCGTACCAGTCGCATCTAGTGAGTTTGTTGGTCGAGGGCGTATTCGATAAATTTCCGGGCCTGAAGGTCGTGCTGGTCGAGGGCGGCGTGTCCTGGCTGGCTCCGCTGCTGTGGCGGCTCGATTCGCTGTACGAGCGCTTTCGTTCGGAGGTGCCGTGGCTAAAGCGCAAGCCGAGCGAATATATTCGCGACCACGTACGCGTCTCGTCGCAGCCGATCGAACGTCCCGACAAAGATAAACACCTGCTGCGCATGCTGGAGTTTATGGACGCGGAGCATGTGCTCATGTTTTCGTCCGACTACCCGCATTGGGATTTCGATGATCCCAACTATGCGTTCCCGAAGCTGCCGGCCCCGTTGCGGCACCGTATCTTCTTCGAGAACGCCAGGGAGCTGTACCGATTATGACGGTTAGGAGGGAATCGGGGATGATCATCGATTGCGACGTTCATGTGTATCCGAATGACGGCGAGGCGATCCGGTCGCGCCTGAGCCAGCCTTGGAAGCATCGCTTTTCGCTCCGCGGCTTGCTTTACTATAAGGTTCCCGCCGAGGCTGCGGCCGCTGCAGCGGCGCAGGCCGAGCTTGGCAGGAGCCCGGAAGCGATGAGAACGGGCCACCTGGAGAAGCACGGCATTACGAATGCGTTATTAGTTCCGACGCCGCATGCGTCCGCGAACCACGATCCGGATTACGCCGCGGCGGTCGCAAGCGCCTATAACGAATGGTTGGCGGATGAGTGGCTGTCGAAGGAACGCAATCCGGATGGGGCGTTCAAGGGGACGATCTGCGTATCCCACCAAGATCCGGCCGCGGCGGCGAAGGAGATCGGTCGATGGGCGGAGCATCCGCATATGGTGCAGGTGTTGATGGAGTCCGGCGCGCGCGCTCCGTTCGGGCAGAGGCACTATTATCCGATCTACGAGGCGTGCTCGGCCGCCGGCCTGCCGCTCGTCATCCATCCCGCCGGGGAAGCCATGGGCGTCAACAAGCCGGTGTGGATCGGGTATCCGGCTCACTATTTGGAGTACTGCGCGTCCTTCAGCTTCGCCATGCAATCGCACTTAACCAGCCTGCTGACGGAAGGCGTCTTCGAGCGATTCCCGAATCTTCGCGTCGTGATCGCCGAAGGCGGTATCTTCTGGTTGGCGCCGATGCTATGGCGGCTCGATCAAAACTGGAAGGCTCTCCGGTCCGAGGTTCCTTGGGTGAAGAAGCTGCCGAGCCATTACGTCATGGAGCATGTCCGGTTCGCGACGGAGCTCGACAAAGGGCCGAGCGATGCTGCCGCTTGGGAAGTGCTGGACATGGCCGACGCCGGTCGGCTGCTGATGTTCGCCTCGAACGTTCCGGACGGAGGGCCGCTTGACATGAAAGCCGCGTTATCCCAGATCCCGGAAAGCAGACGAGGCCGCATCTTATACGACAACGCCAAGGAATGGTACGGAAAGCGGGTGATGGCACTTGGGTAAGCACGTGCTGTTTCCCGCCTCGGAGCTGCCCGTCGGCGATAAGCGAATCGTTACGGTGGAGGGCAAGTCGATCGGCGTGTTTAACGTCAAGGGCAGCTATTACGCCATAAAGAATGTATGCCCCCATCAACAAGCGAAGCTGTGCGAGGGCGAAGTGATGGGCATCATGCTACCCTCCGCGCCGCATCAATACGTTTACGGCAAGGACGGCGAAATCATCCGCTGCCCATGGCATGGATGGGAATTCGACATCACGAACGGGAAGTCGGTTTTTGATCCGCACAAATGTCTTGTAAAGTCTTACGACGTTCAGGTCTTGGAATATTTAAGCGAAGACGTGGCCGTGTTAGAGACGTACCCCGTTGAGGTCGAAGCGGGCTGGCTCGTCATCGACCTATAAGAAAGGAAGTGAGCGAATGGTCCAACCGTTGCACACGCCGACAGCGCCGATTACGCCGAGAAAGCCGGAAAAATACTCTCCTTTCAGCAAGCAGACGTTCCTCCGGGAGATGGCGCAGCGTAAATATTTGTACTTGTTTTTGCTGCCGGCCATCGTATGGTACATCATCTTTTACTACATCCCGATTTACGGTGTCACGATCGCCTTTAAAGATTTCTCCATCATGAAGGGCGTCATGGACAGCCCTTGGGTCGGCTTCGCCCACTTCGAAACGATGTTCAACTCGCCGGACTTTGCGAGAGTGCTGCGCAACACGCTGCTCATCAGCGGGCTGAAGCTGGTTTTCGTGTACACCTCGGGCATCGTGCTGGCGCTGCTCCTCAACGAAATCATTCACGAGCGTTTCAAGAAGACGATCCAAAGCATCACGTATTTGCCTCACTTCTTGTCTTGGGTCATTATCGGCAGCATCATGGTAGAGCTGTTGTCGCCTTCGACCGGTCTTGTGAACCAGATCATCCTGGCGTTCGGCGGCGAACCGATTTACTTCTTGGCCGAGCGGGATTGGTTCGTACCGATCCTGATTCTGTCGGACGTCTGGCAAAGCTGCGGCTGGGGCTCGATCATCTATTTGGCGGCCATTGCAGGGATCGATCAACAGCTGTACGAGGCAGCGACGATGGATGGGGCGGGACGTTTTCAGAAAATGTGGCACATTACCCTGCCGTCGATCGCGAACGTCATTATCATCATGATGATCTTTAACATCGGGAATATCATGAACGCGGGCTTCGATCAGATTTTCAATCTGTATAACCCAAGGGTGTACGAGGTCAGCGACATCATCGACACCTACGTGTACCGCGTTGGGTTGGTCCAGATGAATTTCAGCTTCTCGACCGCGGTCGGCTTGTTTAAGAACGTCATCGGTCTCGTGCTGGTGCTGCTCGCGAATAAGTTGGCGAACCGGTTCGGGCAAACCGGATTCTGGTAAGGGGGGCTAAGGATATGGCGGCAGTAGGACAACAACAGCGTATGAAGCTGTTCGACTATGTGAACTACACGATCTTGATCGCGTTATCGCTTTCGGTCGTATACCCGATTCTTTATTTATTGTTCCTGTCCCTTAGCTCGCGCGAGGGGCTAGTGACGGGAGGCAACGTCTGGCTGTGGCCGCAAGGCTTTACTTGGAAGGCCTACACTGGCTTCATCGACCAGACGTACATTTATACGGGATATGCCTACACGATCGGGAGAACCGTCGTCGGCACGTTCGTCGGCGTGCTCCTGATGTCGCTGGCGGGCTACTCGCTGTCCAAGAAGATCATGTTTAAGAAATCGATCACGTTCTTCTTTATCTTCACGATGTTCTTTACCGGCGGCCTCATCCCGACGTATTTGCTCATCAAGTCGCTCGGGCTGATCAATAATCCGCTCGTCTACATTTTGGCGCCGCCGTTCCTGTACAACACGTTCTACATGCTGATTCTACGAAACTTCTTCATGACGGTTCCGGACAGTCTGGAGGAGTCGGCGAAGATCGACGGGGCGGGCGATTTGCGCATTTTCTTCAACATTATGGTGCCGCTCGCCGCACCAGCGATCGCGACGATCTGCCTGTGGGTCGGCGTGAATCACTGGAACTCGTGGTTTGATTCAATCATTTATATACAAAATGCCGATTTGCAGGTCATCCAGGTGCATATCCGCAAGCTCGTCATCGAGCAGAGCGCCTTGCTCATGAGCGACGCGATCGACTTTACCGACCAGAGTGACATTCCGACGCCGGAGAGTATGAAGGCCGCCGCTATACTTATCACGCTGATCCCGATTCTTTGCGTCTATCCGTTCGTGCAGCGGTTTTTCGTCAAGGGCGTCGTGATGGGCGCTGTGAAAGGGTAATCCATAGAGGAGAGTGATATCATGACGGGGTACCACACGAAAAATAAGCGGTATGATGGTCCGAACCCGCTCGACAATCCGCCGCCGTTCCACCAGAAGCTGCTTGATTACGGGGAGCGGCCGTACTGGTCGCCGGACGGCAAGCGAATTGCTTTCATCGAAAGCAATTACGGAGACGTCTGCGAGATCGATCTGGAGACGCGCCAGGTACGAAACTTGACGAAGGATCTCGGGGATCACCATTCATTCTTACGCGTGCTCTTCCTGCCCAACGGCGACTATCTCCTGATCGGGCCGAAGGAATTCAAAGATCGGGATATTAGCCGGCACGTCGAATCCGAGCTCTGGATCATGGATAAAGATGCGAAGACGCCGCCCAAGCCGCTCGGCCGCCGCATCTACGAGGGCTGCGCAGTGTCGACGACCGCGAATCGGATCGCCTACTCGCTCAGCAGCCGCACGACGCCGGAGATCGGCGGGACGGACCGGTGGGAGGCCCATGTGACGGAGATCGTGTATGACGAGAACGGTCCGCGGCTCGGGGAGGACCGGGTAATCTACCGGACCGAAGGAGGTCGTCAGTGCGAGCCGCAGGACTTCCGCCGCGGCGATAAAGAGGTGGTCATGGCGGAATACCTCTATTGGCGCCGAACACATCCCGAGGAGTGGAAATGCGTCGTCAAGGGCGTCGACCTCGAGACCTTGGAGGTCAAGACGTACATTGACGAGCCGACGACCCACAACGAATGCGAAGGGATTTTCCCGGACGGCGACCATATTTGTTTGGAATCGTCCTGCGACTTCGAAAATTTCTTTCCGCCGATCGATCTATGGAAGCTGAAGCTTGACGGCACGGGCCGACGGGTTCGGATGACGCGGCTGTTCGAGCATCCGCCGTGGCGGGCGAGCAACTCCAACGTAAGCCCGGACGGCAAGTGGCTAGCCTTCATGATTAACGTCTACGATAGCGAGCCCGGGTACGGCATGGGCATGGGGCTGCTCGACCTGGAGGCTTGGGAGAAGAGCGAATACGCGCTTCAGTGGGAGACGCCGGAAGAGCGGGCCGAAGCTCGGAGACGCGCGAAGGGATAGAGATACGACAAGAGGGCATTCCTCCGTCAGGTCGATTATGACATGACGAAGAATGCCCTTTCGTTACTTCCGATAATCGCCCGGCGTGACGCCGGCCACCTTCTTAAACATGCGGATAAAGGAGAAGGAGTGCAGGTAGCCGACCTTCGCCGCGACGTCCTGCACGGTCTCGTTCGTCTCCAGCAGCAAGGATTTGGCCCGCTCCATTCGGATCCGGACGAGGTAGTCTACGAACTTCTCCCCGAACTCGTCTTTAAACAATTTACTCAGATAGCGGGTGCTTAAATTGAATTCGTCGCTAAGATGATACAGAGACAAATCCGGATTGAAGTAATTCTCCTCGATATACTTCTTCATTCGATGAATTAACTCGTTGTTAATCCGGTTTTCCCTGACCGACAAGATGTCGTCGAAGGTCGCGCGCAGGCTGGTGAATGCCCTCTCCCGAAACTCTTCCAAAATATCGAAGCGCTGCAAGGCGTCCTGCCAGTCCCTATACGCCGTCGCCTTCCAACGCTCTTGAATCGGCTCGGGCAGCTCATGGATTTCGTAATCAAGCGACGACAGCGCATAATGGAGAATTTTCACGACGTCGTCGACGGGCAAGCGTTGCGCCTTCATCTCGGAAAACAGCCGTTCGTACTTCTCCTCCCATCCCGGCTCGCCCAGACGATAAGAGCGGGCTAACGCATGCACCAATGGCACATGCTCGAACACATCCGATGGGGAACGATTCGGCAGATGCGTCTCATCGATGATCCGGCCGCTTCCAAGGATCGCTTTGTATTCCAACGTTTCCTTGGCGTTCTCGTAAAGTGTTGGCAGCTCCTCCGCCCGGCTCGTGACACCGCCGAAGCCGATCGTGAACGAAATCTTTAGATGCTTCTCCGACCATTGGAGCGTCTTCTCCAGCAAACTTCCAGGCTCCTCGAAGACAATGATGCCAAGGCGCGAGCCTTCCACGTATTCCGCCCACACCGATATGCCCTGGTTTGATGCGATCTCGTGAATGACGTTCACGATGACGTAACGCAGCAAATACTGATCCTTCGCGGAATAATTCGCGCAGAAGTCCGCGTATTTGTCGATTTCGAGCACCGCAACGGACGCACGTTCGAACTCCGTACGGATTCCGAGCCGATGAAGCTCGTTCCTGCATTCCTCTGTTTGCATCGATTGGATGCCTTCCAGCAGCTCCCCGAACAGATGTCTTCGCAGAATATGCTGATCCTCTTTATGCATATTTTCGTATCGGTACGCATTCTCCAGGAGCTGGTCGATGGCGAGCTGAATGTACCGCATCTCATCCTGAGGGGCACCGTGAAACAGCTCGAAGTATTGCTCTTGCACGCCGCCGCGGATGCTGCTGACAATTGACTCGATAGGTTTGTATCTCTTGCGGGTCACATACACGATCAAGATGCCCCCGAAGAAGATGGAAATGATGCCGACGGAGGCCCATACGTAGGGGAAGGAAGCGAAGACGAGATTGGCGTACCCGACGTTGATCCCGCTCTCGATGGACCAGCCCGTGTACGACAAGGGGACGGACGAAGTATGGCGGTTCGCATCCGAGGAATCGCCCGTTTGGTAGATCGTCCCGCCGCTCCCGTCCTTGATGCGGATGGAGTTTACGCCGGCGTTCGTCATGCGGGAGACCATGGCCGAGATCGCGTCCGCCCGAACGTTGACGACGAACAATCCTTTGCTTTCGCCAGTGACAGGAACCCTGCGCACCAAGGTGACGACGTCCCGCGTCGTGTTTCGCCTCGGGTTATCAAAGGTTCGCTTACCGGACCAGTACACGATCTTGCCCGCGTCTCTCTGCGCTTTGATGAAAGGTGCGTCGACGAATTCGTCCGCGCTCGACAGTCCCGTATCCGTCACCACCATCCCATCGGCGTAACGGACGAGATAGATCGATTCGATCTCCGGGAAGCTTGCGATGGTGCGGTTCAACGAACGATTGGAAGCATAGACGCCGAACAAGCCGTCTTCCATATGGAAGAAGCGATAATTCGTATCGTCGGACATAATATCCTTGATGACCACTTTGTCGATGGTCAGCAGCATATTGTCGACCGACTGCGCCACTTGGACGCCTAAGGCTTCGTTCGCCTTCAGCGCCGTCTTCTTGGTGATTTCGCCTAGAATAGCAAAAAACGTGAGATACAAGATCAAGGTCGCGACGAAGAAAATGGGAAGATACGCAAACAAGGATCGGTAAAACCAAGTTTTCCTTCGTTTCAAGCTCCGTTCATCCCCTTTGGTTCAAAACAAAGATTTCAATAGAGCTAACAAATGAAAGCGGTTACTATCATCTTATCACGCTTTGGATGTCCTTACGATCATCCCTTTATTTATTTTTCGATTTTCTACAATGTGTGCATCCGATTGTTACGATCGGAGGATGCGCGGAAAAGTGTTTATTGAACGATTCGGGCCGCTGGCGTACATTCAGAACCAATTCGAAGCGATAGGGAGGTACGTTGTCATGCGGCAGAAGGCTGGGGAAGAAAACCCGTGGTATCGGCGCACGCTGCGCTGGGGGCAGACGAATTTGACGGAGATGGATCCGCAGTTATGCGATTTTGCTTGGTGGAGGTCTTATTGGAAAGAAACAAAGGTGCAGGGGTTGATCGTCAACGCCGGCGGGATCGTCGCGTATTACCCGAGCGACTTCGCGCTGCAGTACCGGGCTGAGGGGCTTGGAGAGCGCGATTTATTCGGCGACTTCGTTCGCGTTGCGCGCGAGGAAGGGTTGGTCGTGTTAGCCCGTATGGACATCAATCGTGCGACGAAAGCGTTCTACGACGCTCAGCCGGATTGGTTTGTTGTCGATGCGGAAGGCGTGCCGCCAACGTCTGACGGTAGGTATTTTTCGTGCATCAACAGCGATTATTACAAAACGTTCATCCCTGAGGTGTTGAGGGAGATCGTTACCAAGTACGGACCGGAGGGATTCACCGACAACAGCTGGACCGGCTACACGAAGCAGGTGTGCCATTGTGTAAATTGCAAGAAGAAATTCAAGTTCGAGACGGGCTTCGATCTGCCGGCGGCGAAGGATTGGGGCGATCCCGCTTATCGGGAATGGGTACGCTGGAGCTACGGCTGCCGGTTGGAAAATTGGGATTTGTTCAACCGCGTCACGATGGAAGCGGGCGGGAAGGACTGTCTGTGGCTCGGCATGGTGAACGCGAATCCGATTCACACGCACGGTTTTTTCTACGATTTGAAGGACATCGGCGAGCGGTCCAAGATTATAATGTGCGACCACCAATCCCGCGACTCCCTGAACGGCTTCGAACAGAACGGCATGAACGGCCAGCTGCTTCAGAGCGTCTCCGATTGGGACGTCGTCGTGCCCGAGAGTATGGCTAATTACGTTCGCGGCGTTCGGACGTTCCGACAAGGCAGCAATCCGCCGCTCGAGACGCGGCTGTGGATGCTGGAGGGGATCGCGGGCGGCATCTCCCCTTGGTATCATCATATCGGCGCGGTGCAGGAGGATCGCCGGCAATACGAGAACGCGGTACCGGTCATGCAGTGGCACGAGGCGAATGAAGCGTATTTGTACGACCGCGCTCCCGCCGCAACCGTAGGTCTTGTCTGGAGCCAGATGAACACCTCGTTCTTCGGAAGGGACGAGATCGAAGAGCAAGTCGCGCTGCCATGGCACGGCTTCGCAAGAGCATTGACGCGCGCGCGGATCCCTTACATCCCCGTGCATGCGGATCAGATCGGCAAGCACGCGGGCGCGCTGAAGACGCTGATATTGCCGGATGTGGCGGCGATGACCGATGCGCAGTGCGAAGCGGTCGCCAGCTTCGTCGAAGCCGGCGGGAGCTTGATCGTCACGGGGGCTTCCGGGACGTTGGACGGCCTCGGAGAGCCGCGCGATCGCTTCCCGTTGGAGGACTTGCTCGGCATCTCGCATCTCTACGAGATGGAAGGCTCCGTCGGGAAACAATCCTCCGAATGGTCTTACTACGGGGCTCACAACTACTTTAGATTACCCAAGGACCGGCATCCCGTTCTGGCGGGCTTCGAAAACACGGATATTTTGCCGTTCGGGGGCAAGGTGCATCGGGTACGGGCCAACGGCTCGACGCTGCAGCCGATCGCGACGTATATTCCGTCCTATCCGATCTATCCGCCGGAGTTCAGCTGGATGCGGGTGCCGCAGACGGACGTCCCCGTGCTGTTCGCCGGACGGCACCAGGCGGGCGGACGGCTGTTCTACTTCGCCGGCGACGTCGATCGCTGCTATGGTCGTACGCACTTGCCGGATCTGGGAGATCTGCTGGCGGCCGCCGTAAGATGGGCCTCGGAAGAGAGTCTGCCGCTTCAAGTAGAGGGGCCCGGGTATTTGGATTGCAGGCTGTATCGGCAGGAAGGCCGACTGGTGCTGCATATCGTGAACCTCAGCGGAAGCAATCAACATGGGTACGTCGAAGAATATTACCCGGTCGGTCCGTTGACCGTCTCGGTGAAGGCGGACGGCTTCGAGCCGACGCGCGGGAAGCTGCGGGTGGCCGGAGGAGAGACGATGCTGGAACGCAAAGGCGGTTGGGTGACGCTGCGCGTAGATGCCGTGCGAGACCATGAATTGATCGTGTTCGAGTAATACACCGTTTGTAACATCCGCCTCCGATGTACCGACGGTGCATCGGAGGGAAAACTGTTCATTGATTTTGCCGGACGCTCTGGTTTACATTCAAGTTGCTTCCGGCGGCGTCCCCGCGTCCCCCTCCCTGAATGAGGAAATGGCATCGCTTACATGAGCGTGTCGAACGCTCGGTTCTGTGGAGAAGAGTGACGCAACGCAGCCCGAGGGCGAATCAAGTCGATAAGGAACGTCCACCAAAAAAGAAACCGTTAGGAGGATTCCGCATGTCCGATACGCCGGGAGGCGCAAGTCCGAATCCGTTGCTCGATCCCCCGCCGTTTCACCAGATGCTGCTAGATTACGGAGAGCGGCCGTATTGGTCGCCGGATGGCAAACGAATTGCTTTCGTGGAGAGCAACTACGGGGACATCTGCGAGATCGATATGGAAACCCGCAAGGTTCGCAATCTCACGAAACATCTTGGGGACCATCATTCGTTCTTGCGCGTCTTGTTTTTGCCGAACGGGGATTATTTGTTGATCGGTCCCAAGGAGTTTAAAAACCGAGACATCAGCAGGCATGTCGAGTCCGAGCTGTGGATTATGGACAAAGACGCGAAGCGCCCGCCCAAGCCGCTCGGTCGGAGGATTTACGAAGGCTGCGGCGTCTCGACGATCGCGAATCGGATTACGTACGCGTTAAGCTCGCGTACGACCCCGGAGCTCGGCGGGACGGATCGATGGGAAGCGCACGTGACCGAGATCGTCTACGATGAGAACGGTCCGAGATTGGGCGAAGATCGAGTAATTTACAGAACCCAAGGGGGTTACCGGTGCGAGCCGCAGGATTTCCGCCATAACGACAAGGAGGTCATCATGGCGGAGTATTACAACAGCCATCGAACGCATCCGGACCATTGGCGATGCACCGTGAAGGGGGTCCACCTCGATACACTCGAAGTACGGGTGTATATCGACGAGCCGACGACGCATAACGAGTGCGAAGGGATTTTCCCCGATGGCGAGCATATTTGCTTGGAGTCGTCCTGCGATTACGAGAACTTCTTCCCGCCAATCGACCTGTGGAAGCTGAAGCTGGACGGCACTGGACGACGCGTCCGCATGACGCGGTTGATCGACAGTCCTCCATGGCGAGCCAGCAACTCCAATATTTCCCCGGACGGGAAATGGATGGCCTTCATGATCAATCAATACGACAGCGAGCCCGGTTACGGCATGGGCCTCGGACTGTTCGATGTGGAGGCATGGGAGAAGAGCGCTTACGCGCAGCAATGGGAGACGCCGCAAGAACGGGCAATGGCAAGGAATTCCGCACAACCTAAAACTTAAGGGAGGTTGTCATCAATGAAGAGGAGTTTACAAAGCATGCGAAGCGTATTCGCGCTCATCCTGGCCTTCGCGATGTTCGTGACGTTCGCGGTCGGGTGCTCCAACGATTCCAAGGGCGATGCGGGAGGCGGCGAATCGGCAACGAAGTCGGAAGGAAAGACGCCGGCGCCCGCGAACGCCGAGAATCTCGATCCGCTCTCGGCAGCGGCGGACAACGTCATCATTGAAGCGGAGCTGGCGGCGACCGAGACGCCGGAATACTTCGCCAATACGCCGACGTTCGAATACGTCGTCAACTTCGGGGTTACACCTCTGAAGGAAGGCTCCTTCGGGCAGCGTTACTTCGAGAAAAAGTTTAACGTGAAGTTGAAGTTCGTCACGTTAGACGGCGCCGATCGGAAGGAACAGCTTAACTTAATGTACGCCACAGGAACGGTTCCGGATCTCGTCACGCTTACGCTCGGAGACATTCCCGAATATACGAAGCAGGGTGTCCTGGCCGAGGTGCCGTTGGACATGGTGAAAGAGCATATGCCCGTTTATTCGCAGAATATCGAGAAGTTCGACCCGCAGCTGTTCAATATCACGAAGGTCGACGGCAAGAACATGGGCCTCGCGCGCTTGAAGCCGAACGGCGGGGTGCCTCGCGGAGCGGTCATTCGGGCGGATTGGCTGGAGAAAGTCGGCATTACGAAGGTGCCCGAGACGATCGAGGAGTTGGAGGCGGCCTTCTTGAAATTCCGCAACGAAGACCCTGATGGGAATGGAAAAAAGGATACGTACGCCCTGTCGAATCCGAGCAACTTCGCAGGTCATTATTGGTTCCACTCGATCTTCGGCGCCTTCGGGGCGAATCCGTTCATCTGGGTGGAACGGAACGGGCAGCTGCAATTCGGCTTTACGACGCCGGAAGTGAAGGAAGCACTGAAGACGCTGAATCGTTGGTACGAAGCCGGAATCATCGATCCGGAATTCATTACGGACAACGGCCGAAGCAGCGACGTGGAGGATATCGCGACGAAATTCGCAAAGGCGAAGCTCGGGTACGCCGACCAGTTAAGCTTTGACGACCATCAATGGGATAACGACGGCCATATCAGCTTCCGATGGACAGCGAATTCTCCGGAGTGGCAGGCGTTCTTCGAGGAGCATAAAGACGATCCTGCGAAAGCTTATCAGTATGGCATCTTCACCGACTTCAACGATTCCGTGCCGCAGCCGATCTACATCAGCATGCCGCCGGTGAAAGGACCGGGGGGCCATCAAGGCTACTATCGCGAGGGCTACCAAGATTCGGTATTCGGCTTCGGCAAGAACCTTGAGAACGATCCGCAGAAGCTCGAGAAGCTGCTGAAGATCATGGAATACCTCCATGTGGACGAGGACGCGCACATTACGCAAAGCTGGGGTCCGGAAGGCTTGATGTGGATCTCCGACGAGTCGGGCCAGCGCCAGCTGAATCCGGAATGGGCGAAGCACGAGCTGTTCCACCCGCAATACAAGCATCTGGGCGTGAACTGGCTGTCGAACCCGATGAACTGGACGAATCCGGATTTCTTGGCGCTCTGGGGACCTCGGGACGTACAGCGTTACGAGCTGACCGCGAACGTTATGGCAAAATTCCCGTATTACGAAAACATGCTGAAGGTCGGTCTTCCTTCGCAGGCAAAATATTCGGAATTACTCGATACGCGAATCAAGGAATACGTCGTGAAGGCGATCGCCGGCGACGTCGACGTCGACGGGACGTTCGACGCGACGGTTCAGAAGTGGTATCAGGACGGCGGCGAACAGCTGACCAAAGAAGCGAACGAGTGGTACGCGAACGTGAAGTAATGCCATAAGCAGGCAAGCCCGTTCGGCGGAGCGGGCTTCCTAAATACCGAACGGAAGCGGGGAATTCGGAATGACTAGCGGGAAAATTCATCAGGTGACAAACGAGTTGTACGCGGGTGAGCATGTGTTGGATACGCCGATGGCGTTTCATGAGAAGCTGCTCGGTTACGGAGAGCGACCCTACTGGTCTCCAGACGGCAAGCGGATTGCGTTCATTGAGAAAAATTACGGAGACGTCTGCGAAATCGACCTGGAGACGCGTCAGGTGAAGCAACTGACGAAGGAACTGGGGGACCACCATTCCTTCCTTCGCGTGCTGTTCCTGCCTAGCGGGGATTATATTCTGATCGGTCCGAAGGAATTTAAGGACCGGCGCACGAGCCGGGCGATCGAATCCGAGCTCTGGTTCATGGACAAGGACGCGAAGCGTCCGCCGAAGCCGCTCGGGCGGGCGATCTTCGAGGGCTGCGGCGTCTCGACGATCGCGAACCGCATCACCTTCTCCGTGAACGGCCTGCATGATCCGAGCGTTGGCGCCGCCGACGACTTCGCCGTCATCGTCGCGGACGTAGACGCGTCGAATCCCGACGACCCGAAGCTGGCGAACGAGAGGATCGTCTACCGCGCAAGCGGCGGCGTTCGACCGGAACCTCAGGATTTCCGTCACAACGATTCGGAAATCATCATGGCCGAATACATCAACGACCCCTGGGGCCGACACGGCCCGAAGGACGATTGGAAATGTATCGTCAGCGGCATCAAGCTCGATACGCTGGAGCGGACCGTTTACATCGACGAGCCGCTCACGCATAACGAATGCGAAGGGATTTTCCCCGACCATGAGTATATTTGCCTCGAATCGTCCTGCGACGAGGTGAATTCCTATCCGCCGCTCGATCTTTGGAAGCTAAAGCTCGACGGCTCCGGCAGACGCGTCCGCATGACGAGATTTTTCGAGCGCTACCCATGGCGTGCCAGCAATTCCAACGTTAGCCCGGATGGCAAACGGATGGCGTTCATGGTCAACATGGTGAACAGCGAAGCGGGCTTTGGTATGGGACTCGGCTTGTTCGACTTGGAGGGCTGGGAGAAAAGTCCGTACGCCCAGCAATGGGAGACGCCGGCGTCCCGAGCGCAGGACCGCGAGGCGAAGCGATTAGAATCGTAATGATGATGCACATCCTTTCCGTTCGCGGGAGGGTGTGCTTCTTTTATGTTATAATGGATCGAATAACGCACATCGGCGCTTTCATGATAAATTTCAACCCCTATATATAAATCATTGGACGAAGGGTGCATTGACCAAGCATGAATGAAACTCCCATTCACCACACGCTGATCATTATCGGCGCGGGTGCATCAGGATTGATGGCCGCCGTTACGGCGCGGGATCTCGGGATCGATACCGCTATTGTGGAGGGCAACGACCGGATCGGAAAGAAAATCGCCATGACGGGCGACGGCCGCTGCAACATTACGAACGAATCCACGGCGACGGGGACGGACGAAGCGGAGGCTTTATTGCGGAAGTATCACGGCAGTCAGCCTGATTTTCCGCGAGCTGTGCTGCAGCAATTCGGCATCCGTCAAACGATAGATTTTTTCCAGGTGCTCGGGCTTCCGCTTACTACGTTAAAAGAGGGTTTCATGTATCCGATGTCGCTGCAGGCTGCATCCGTAGTGGATATTTTCGAGCTTGCGCTGGAGGATCGGAACGTTCCGGTATACCTGGGCAATAAGGTCGTGGATGTGGCTGTATCGCAGCATCATCCGCGATTCACGATTACGTGCCGAACCGAGACAGAGGAACGAGTCGTTTACACAAGCGAGTACTTGTTTCTATGCACGGGCGGCCTGACCGGACAGAATGCGGGGACGGATGGCTCCGGTTATACGCTGGCGAAGCGTATGGGGCACACCTTGGTCGAGCCGGTGCCGGCCATCGTGCAGCTGAAGGTGCAATACCCGCATCTGAAGGCGCTGTCTGGCATCAAGATTCAAGGGCGAGCCCATATTCTCGTGAAAGGAAAGGTCGTCCGAAGCGAGTCCGGTGAAATTCATTTCGCCGAATACGGTCTCTCCGGCCCTCCCATCCTCCAGCTCAGTCGGATCGCTTCCGTACACCTCGCGAAAGGGGATGCCGTGACCGTGTCCGTCGACTTAATGCCGGGCCGCACGGAGGAAGAAGTCGTCGAATTTCTAGAAATGAACTGGGGGACGTTCGCGCACCGGAAGGTTGCGGAGTCCTTCACCGGTTTCATACACAAGAAGCTGATCCCCGTCTTGCTGAAGGAGGCGGGAATCGATCAAGAACCGGACCTGCTCTGCCAGGATCTCTCGTGGAAAACCAAAGGGATCTTTTATAAAATATTGAAGCATTGGGAATTCAAAGTAACAGACACCCATAGCTTCGAGAACGCGCAATCGACAACCGGCGGCATAGCTACGAAGGAACTCGTCGCGGACACGTTGGAATCCAAGCTTGTGCCTGGGCTGTACTTAGCCGGCGAGGTGATGGACGTCGACGGCGACTTCGGCGGCTACAACCTGCAGTGGGCTTGGAGCTCCGGGTATGTGGCTGCGATGGCGCTCGGGAAATCTATCGACAGATAAAACCATTGGAAAAAGGAATTTTCACATATGAATGAATCACCAGCTTCAAAATACCACGAGCTATTCATTATCGGCGCAGGCGCTTCCGGTCTCATGGCCGCCGTTACCGCGCGAGACCTAGGGATCGATGTCGGGATTATTGAAAGCAATGACCGGGTCGGAAAGAAGGTATTGACGACCGGCAACGGGCGCTGCAACATAACGAACCTATCCACGACGAAAGGGTCGGACGAAGCGGTCGCCTTATCGCACAAATATCACAGCAATCAACCGGAGTTTCCGCTCCCTGTGCTGAAGCAGTTCGGCGTCCGACAGACGATCGAATTTTTCAACGCGCTAGGCCTTCCCCTGGTCTCCATCGAGAACGGCCGGATGTATCCGATGTCGCTGCAGGCGGCGTCGGTCCTGGAAATTTTCCGAATTGCGCTGGAGGACCGGAACGTTCCGATCTATTTTAAGACCAAAGTGTTAGATGTGAAGGTGTCGAAGGATCATCCGCGATTCACGATGGTGTGCCAGTCGGAAACAGAGGGAGAGGTTGTGTATACAAGCAACTATCTCTTCCTCTGTACTGGCGGTCTGACCGCTCCGAAAACCGGAACGGACGGCTCCGGTTACACGCTTGCCCAGCGGCTGGGACATAGCTTGATCGATCCGGTGCCGGGCATCGTGCAATTGAAGCTGGACTATCCGTACTTGAAGGAGCTGTCCGGCATCAAATTCGAGGGACTGGGCCATATCATCGTGAACGGCGAATGCATTCGCAGCGAATACGGGGAAATTTTGTTTACGGACTACGGCGCCTCCGGCCCTCCGATTCTCCAATTAAGCCGCAAGGCTGCGTACGAGCTGAAAAAAGGGGAAGAGGTTACCTTATCCCTGGAGATCATGCCGGAGCGTACGGAAGAAGAGGTCGTCGATTTTCTGGAAAACCACTGGGCGATGTTCGGGCATCGGACGGTTGCGGCTTCCTTCATCGGCATCCTCAATAAGAAGCTGATTCCTGTTCTGCTGAAAGAGGCGGGCATCGATCAAGAGCCGAACCTGCTATGTCAGGATTTGACGTGGAAAACGAAGAAAATTTTGTTCCGCCTCATGAAGCAGTGGGATTTCACGGTGGTGGACACTAATGGCTTCAACAATGCGCAAACGACCGCCGGCGGCATCGATACGACGGAGCTGAAAGCAGGGTCCCTAGAATCCAAGCTCGTCCCGGGACTTTATCTTGCTGGCGAGGTTATGGACGTAGATGGGGACTGCGGCGGCTACAATCTGCAATGGGCGTGGAGCTCCGGTTACGCAGCCGCGATGGCGCTTGCGGATCAACTTACGGGGGTCGCGGAGTGAGAGTGGGTTTCGTCCGAATAAAATGTAAAATGGATCGCGCTGTCAACCAACAGCGCGATTTTTTATGGCCGTTAGTTACGTACGAAGCAATTAAGGAAAACTGTCGTACTTTGCGACATCACAATGTATAATTCCTATTAAAGAGATGAACGGCGGTGAAGTGATGGGAATTAAAACATTGGTGATTGCGCCTTATAGAGGGTTGGCGGAACTTGTCGCGAATATGGCCCCCGAATTGGGAGACTTCGACATCACGATTTTGCAGGGCGATTTGACGGAGGTGCTGCCTTCTTTAAAGCAATACGAAGAAGAAGGATACGAGATGATTATTAGCCGAGGGGGGACCGCCCGTCTCGTTCGGGAGCATACGTCGATTCCGCTCACCGAAATCAAAGTATCGGGATTCGATATTATGCGGCTGCTGACTTTGATCCGAGGCTATCAAGTGAAGATAGAGATGATTGGCTTTCCGAATATTATCGAAAGCGTTGTCGCGGTCGCCAATCTCATGGAGATCGAGCTTCCGTTCACGACGATCCGTCACGAAAGCGAAGTGCCAGGCGCCTTGGAGGTAGCGAAACAGAAGGGCGCGAAGGTGATTATCGGCGATACGGTCACGGTAAGGTACGCCAGCGAGGCAGGGCTTCAGGGCGTGCTGATCACGTCGGGAAGGGAATCGGTGCTAGAAGCGTTCCACGATGCAAGAAATTTGCACCGGGTCGTACAGAGCCACCAAGCGCGGAGCGAAGCGCTTGCCGACGTGATGGACCGGATGGGGACGGGCATCCTTCTTGCCGATGAACAAGGCGCCGTGGAATACGTGAATGCTGCATTTTACGAACTCATGGGCATCGGTCCCCAAGAGTTGAAGGAACGCAGCTTGTTCGACCGGTTCCCCCATGTGCAGTCGATGCTGCAGGACCTCCAAAAGGAGTCTCTCAGCGAACTGCCTATGAAGTTATACGATCCAGGTCAACAGCAGATCTCGATCGCGGGGGGCGTGGTTCGTCCGACGACGGGAAGACCCAAGTATTATTTATTCGTGAAATCGACCGAGGAGAAGGAAGAAGATATTAGCGTATTGTATCCGCAAAAATTCATCGGCTCTTTCCCTCAGTTGATTTTGTCCGGGGCCGCGTTCCATCAGCCGATGGAAGAGGCGATTCGCCGGCTGGAGAAGGGATACCCCGTCGTCGTTTACGGCGAAAGAGGGACCGGGAAGCGTCTGTTCGCCGGCGCGCTGTACGACAAGATCGGCAGCAGAGAAGGAAATTTAGTGGAAATTCATGTGAAACGAGGGACGGATGCGGCGTTCGAGCGGTTAAAGCGGTTCGTGTTCGGCGCGGGGGGCGATACGGTCCTGTATATCCGTGGGATCGAATCGTATCCGGTCCCGCTGCAGCGTCAACTCGTCGAGATCGTGAAAGAGTCGAAAGTGCGAATCGTATTCTCTTTCGTGAAGTCCCCGCAGCAGCTTAGGGAAGAAGTTCGGCTTGACAACGGGCTGTACGGGATGTTGGCAGCCGACGTCATCGAGATGCCGCCGCTTCGCGAACGGATCGGGGAGCTCGAGGAGTACGTTCGCTCGTTCATCGTGAAATATAACGAAAGATACGGCAAACAGATCGTCGGCGTTCGCCCGGCTGCGATGGAAGCGCTGCGAAGGCACCCCTGGAACGGCAATATTTTGGAGCTCAAGAGTGTGATCAAAGCGTCCGTAAAGGCCGCCACCGGCGCTTTCATCGAGGAGGAGGCTTTGGATCTGCTTGCGCGGTCCGAGTCCTCCGGAAGCGGGATTGCGCTTGCCGGCGCCTCGGGACGGCGGCTCGATTTGGAACGTCCGCTCGAAGAGATCGAGAAGGATATTATTCGGATCGTCATGGAAGAGGAGAATCATAACCAATCGAAAGCGGCTAAGCGGCTCGGCATTAATCGTTCCACGCTTTGGAGGAAAATTAAAGAAATTGAAGGCGGCGAATAGCGCTGCCGTCCAACGAACATTCCCGCGTCACCGGTACGGTGGCGCTTTGTTGTTTCATATTTAAACATTTTCTCGAAAACGGGATGTATGACGAAAAAAAACTGTTGCTAAATGAGTGTAGTGTGGAGTAGTTTCTAAAGGGAAGGCATCCATGATTCAAAATGAACCAAAGCCAAAGGGGATGGGATCCAAATGAACATGGGGCATATCGAAAAGACAGAGAGCGAAAGCGGGTACGCTCCCGTCCTGCGCGAGGCGATCGCCGCCTTGCGGAACGCCGATTGGAGCGCGAAGCGGCGGATCGGCGTCGCGCGGCGAAGAGGAGCGGAACCGATCGCGGAAAACATGCTCGAAGGGAATGATTGGGGTTCCTGATCGGATCCGTGAAAGGATAGGGAGGAGGAGTCAGTATGAATCCGTACGTATTTCAAACCGCACAGCGTATCGTAGCAGGTGCGCATACTTTCGAGCGCATCGTCGATCATCTGCAGCCGTTCGCCGGGCAATCGGCCTTCGTCGTTGCGCAGCCATCGATGCGAAGGCAAGGATTTTTGAAACGGCTGCAATCGGCGTGCGAAAGCTTGGGCATCTCGTTCCGCGTATCGCTTGAGATCCAGCCGGAGCCGACCGTCGATAACATCGAATCCGTCTTTCGCGACATGCTCGAGGGCCCTTGCGATTTCGTCGTCGGTCTTGGCGGAGGGAGCGTGCTCGACGCGGCGAAGCTGCTGTCGGTGCTGAATACGAATCCGCTGGGAATTCGGGATATGCTCGGCATTAACAAGGTGACGGCGCCGGGGCTGCCGACCGTGCTCATCCCGTCGACATCCGGTACGGGCTCGGAGGTGACCCCGAATGCGATCGTCACGTTCCCGGAGGAAGAAGTCAAGATCGGTGTCGTAAGCCCCTACTTGCTGCCGAAGCTTGTCGTGCTCGATCCGGTGCTCACGTTAGGGCTGCCTCCGGCAATTACCGCAGCGACCGGGATGGATGCGTTCACGCATGCGCTGGAATCATTCATTTCAACGAAGGCGAATCCCTTCAGCGACATGCTGGCGCTGGAATCGATCCGCCGGATCTCGGGAAGCATTGAACGCGCCTATCGGAATGGGGACGATCTAGAGGCACGCGAAGCGATGCTCCTCGGATCGATGTACGGGGGCATGGCGTTAACGTGTGCGGGAACGGCGGCCGTGCACGCGATGGCGTATCCGATCGGCGGAAAGTTCCACGTCGCGCACGGCGTGGCGAACTCCATGCTGTTGCCTCACGTGATGGAGTTCAATCTGGACGCAATCGAGGTCAAGCTGTCGCAGGTCGCCGCGGCGATGGGGCTGGAGCCGACGGCCGAAGCGGCGCTTCGCCAAATTCGGGAGTGGACGCGGGCGCTCGAGATTCCGCAAGACCTATCGACGTACGGCGTTCGGGAGGAGCATCTTGCCGATTTGGCCGTCGCGGCTTCGCGCGTGACCCGATTGATGGAGAACAATCCGAAGTCGATGACGGTGTCGGATATCGAAAGCATTTATAGAAAGCTGCTTTAGCACCGTTTGTAAGGCGCATGGTGTAAATAAAATGGAAGAGACAGATCTTTTTTTTGGCCATCTTCGTTGCATATTCAAACACTTATTTAGAGAACCAAGAGAATGAGACGAAAGTGCTGCATAATTCAAGGAGGTGGAAGTGGTGAAGATCGCCATCATTGCGGACGACTTGACGGGAGCAAACGATACAGGCGTACATCTCGCGAAGCGGGGGCTGGCCGCTTCCGTGCTTTTGGATTACCGGCTGCCCTCCGCGTCGAAGCGGGATGTCTTCGTCCTGGATACCGACAGTCGTTCGCTCTCAAGGGAGGAAGCCTACGATCGCGTGAAAGACGCGTGCGAACGGCTTCGTCTTCACGACCGCCCGGAAGCGCTCGTATATAAGAAGATCGATTCTACGTTTCGCGGGAACATCGGGGCGGAATTCGACGCGGTGTACGACGTCTTCGCGCCGGATTTCATTGCGATCGCCCCTTCGTTCCCGAAGCTTGGCAGAGTGGTGAAGAACGGCTCTTTGTTCGTAAACGGAGTGCCGCTTCACCGAACGGACGCGGCTCGCGACCCGAAAAATCCAATTTCGGGCTCTTCGCTCGGGGAACTGCTCAGCGGGCAGACCGCCAGAGCGGTCGCGACGATTCCGACCGACGCGCTGAACGAAGGGACGAACGCCATAAGGGAACGACTGGAGCGGCTGAAGCGGGAGGGCGTTCCGTACCTGCTGTTCGATGCGGAAACCGAGACGGATTTGCAACGGGTCGCCGCGGCGTTCGACGGGACTCCATACCGGATCGTCTGGGCGGGGTCGGCGGGGCTCGCGAATGAGCTGACCCTCCGGCGCTTCGGCGATGGGCCGGTCGTCCGGCAAGCCCCGCCGCCGATTCCCGGTCCGGTGTTGATCCTCGTCGGGAGCGTCAGCACGGCGTCGCGGAGGCAACTCGATGCGCTGATGCGCCGCCCCGATGTCACGGGGATCGAGATGGAAGCGGTCGCGGCGCTGAGCCCCGACGGCAGAGCGCAAGCGATCGAAGCCGTTACGGCGCTCGCCGAAGCCGCTTACCGAACGAAGAAGCACGTCGTTCTCTACTCTTCCGGTTCGCCGGAGGACGTAGCGAAGGCGCAGGACGCCGGCAGGCGTCGGGGCATGGACGACAATCAAGTCAGCGATGCGATTAGCGGGGCGCTCGGAGAGACGGCTGCGCGGATCGTTCGGTCGTACCGCATCCGGAATCTTGTGCTGACCGGGGGCGATACGGCCAAACAAGCGTGCCTTCGACTCGGGGCGGGCGAAATCGAGCTGATCGACGAGATCGAACCGGGCGTTCCGCTAGGCCGACTATTCGGTGCGGACGGTATCTATGTCGTCACGAAAGCGGGCGGTTTCGGGGCGGACGATGTATTGGTGCGGGCGTTGGAATTATTTCAGGGAGGTGTTGCGGAATGGAACCCGTTATCGGGATAACGATGGGCGACGCGGCGGGCATCGGCCCCGAGATTATCGTTCGGGCGCTGCGTCGCGAGGAGGTGTACGCCGCTTGCCGCCCCGTCGTCATCGGGGATGCCAAGCGGCTGCGGAAGGCGGCGGAGATCGTAGGAGCTGAGGAATTGCGCGTTCGTTCAATTCAAAACGTTGAAGAAGCGGCGTTTGATTACGGGACGGTGGACTGTCTCGATCTGAATCTGCTGCCGGAGGACCTGCCGTTCGGACAAATTAGCGCAGTGGCGGGGGACGCGGCCTTTCGTTACGTCGCGAAGGCGGTGGAGCTCGCGTTGGCGGGGGAGATCGACGCCATCTGCACGGCGCCGCTGAATAAAGAGGCGCTGCACTTAGGCGGTCATTCCTACCCGGGGCATACGGAAATATTGGCGGATTTAACCGGCACCGAAGATTACTCAATGATGCTGTCGACGGCACGCCTCAAGGTGATTCATTTGACGACGCACGTCGGCCTCCTTCGGGCGATCGAGATGATTACGCCGGAGCGGACGTACAGGGTCATCAAGCTGGCCCACGACATGCTGCGCCGCGCCGGGAAGGAGCGGCCGAGCATCGCCGTTTGCGGCATAAACCCGCATGCCGGCGAGAACGGGTTGTTCGGGAACGGCGAGGAAGAAGAGAAGCTTAAACCCGGGATTGAGAGGGCGAGGGCCGAAGGCATCGACGCAAGCGGTCCGCATCCGGCGGATACGTTGTTTTTCCGGGCGATGCGGGGCGACTTCGACGTCGTCGTCGCTTGCTATCACGACCAAGGGCATGCGCCGGTCAAGGTGCTCGGCATCGAAGCGGGCGTAAACATTACCGTCGGGCTCAAGGGCGGCATCGTGCGAACGTCCGTCGACCACGGCACCGCTTTCGATATTGCGGGCCGCAACCTCGCGGACGAACGCAGTATGCTCGAGGCGATTCGCGCCGCGATCGAACTGGCGCCGCGGAACCACTTCGCTGCCGATCGTTCTAAATAATATCCCGGCGCGAACCTCGAACGCGTTGACGCCGAAGACGGTCGCGGAGCTCGCGGCCTTGCCGAATATCGTCGGCATCAAGGATAGCAGTGGAAGCTTCGACAACATTCAGCAATATTTGGAGGTTGCGGCCTCCGACTTCGCCTTGCTCGCCGGGACGGGTTCCTTGATTCTGCCAACGCTTATGGCCGGCGGGAAAGGGGCGATCGCCGCAACGGCCAACGTGTTCCCGGAGGTGCTGGTTTCGATCTACGAGAACTGGCGTAACGGAGATTTCGCCGGCGCCGAGCGGGCGCAACGCCGTCTTCGACCTGCGGAGCGCCTTCTCTCTCGGTACGCTGCCTTCCGTGTTGAAGCATGTGCTGAACAAAATCGGCATACCGGCAGGCCCGACGCGGGAGTCGGTCGATCCGCTGACGCCGCAGGCGGCTGAAGCCGTTAAAGAAATGTTAGAGAAGCCCCGCTCGTTTCCTGGGAGTGGGGCTTTCGTTTTTTTCTCCGCTTGTTCTTCGACATGAGTCAACCGCGATTCCCCCTGTAGCCGCGACTAGAATGGTTTTCCGTTTTCATTGACATCCGCCGCTTTCTTAATAAATAATGTGATTAACGAATAAAAACGTTTAGACAAACCTCGAGGAGCCGACGATGAAAGCGACGATTAAGGAAGTGGCAAGGGAAGCCGGCGTATCGATCGCGACGGTGTCGCGGGTGCTGAACGGGAAGGACCGGGTGAAGGCGAGCACGCGCGAGAAAATAGAAGAGGCGATCAAAAAGCTCAACTTCCAGGTGGACCAGAACGCGAGGAGCATGATAAAGAAGGAAACGAGAACGATCGGGATGATCGTTCCGGAGCTTTCCAACGAGTATTGGTCGCATCTGTTCGATGCGCTGCAGGATCACTTCTGGGGGAACGGGTATACGATCATCGTCGGGACGACGGGGCGGAGCCTGGAGAAGGAAGCCGCCATCTTGAAGTCGTTCCTCGAGCGAAGGGTGGACGGCATCGTGTTCGGGACGGCGCTGCCGAGGCCGGAGCGGGACGAAACGATGGACTGGCTGTCCGGCTATTCGATCCCTGCCGTGTCGCTCGATCCGAAGGTGAAAGGGATGCACTGCGTCGTCGGCGACCATCTTCAGGGAGCGACCGACGCGGTCGATCACCTGCTGCGGCTCGGCCGCCGCGACGTAGCGTTCATCGGCGGTCCGACGCTGCCGGACAACCGCGAGCTGGGCTACCGCAACGCGCATCTCCGGCTTGGATTGCAGGTGAACGAAGCGCTCGTCCGAAGAACTTCCAGCTCCGCAACGTTCCAAGTCGGGTACAAGGAGACGAAGCGGCTGCTGGAGGAGAAGACGCCTTTCACGGCGGTCTTCGGCTACAACGACGCCGTCGCATTCGGAGCCGTGCGCGCGCTCGAGGAGGCCGGCTTGCGCGTGCCGCAGGACGTAGCGGTCGTCGGCTACGACGACGTGCAGATGGCGGCCATGTTCAAGCCTCCGCTGACGACGGTGCGCCAGCCGGTCCGCGAAATCGGCGAAGCGCTGGCGCAGCTGCTGCTGGAGTCGCTCGCGATGGATCCGGAGGCGCGGCGGACCGCTCCGCGCAAGAACGTGTCGTTTAAGACGGAGCTGATCGTTCGCGAGAGCTGCGGAGCGGCGCTGATGACGCCCGCGACTTGGCCTTAAATTGCGCCTTTACGCGTTCTCGCACGGGTTGCCGGCGAGGTTGCGCCCGCGGGCCAGCCAAAAGCGCCAGCCCGGATTTTTCTCCGGGTTCACCTTCGTATCGGCGGAAATGTACCGCATCGTATAGCCGCAGCGGCGGTGCGGGCTCGTATTCGCCGCCGCGCCGTGGATGATGCGCGAGTCGTGCAGCGAGCATTCGCCGCGCTCCAGCTCGAAATACACCGCTTTTTCCTCCTCGATGTGCTTCACTTTGGCATGGAACGTGTTGAAGGTCTTGTCGACGGCCTCGTACTCCGAGAAGCCGTTGACGTGCGTCCCGGGAATGACGCGCATGCAGCCGTTCTCCTTCGTGCTGCGGTCGAGCGCGAGCCAAATCGTCACGATGTTGTCGTACCGGTCGAAGCGGCCGTTCCAATACGCGGAGTCCTCATGCCAAGGGGTCATTCGGCCTTTGAACGGATCTTTGCAAATAAAGTGGCTGGACCATAGAAGGATATCCGGTCCGATTACACCCTCCACCAAATCCAACGCTTCCTCGCTCAGCAAAAACTCGAGTAGCCGCTCGTCGCGAAAATGCGGCGTATCCAATTCGTCGGACAGCTTCGAGCCCTTCGCTTCCAAATGCTCCTCGAATATGCCGGTCAGCCGGTTCAACTTATCTTCGGAAAACAGCTGCTTATGGTAGAGAACGTACCCTTGCGTCCTATAATGCTCGATCTCCTGCGGCGTCAGCGTCGCTGCCATCGAAACAGCCTCCTTTACGGATTGCCCTTCTCGTTTTGGAAAACGTTTTCGAAAACGATTATACAGCGGACCGGGAGGAGGTTTCTTGCGTCGGAATGACGCAAACTTGTGCTGTATTGATCCGCGCTCATCGCTGAGGGATGAGCGTCGTTTGGTTCCGTTTGCGATACACGCTCGGCGACACGCCGAAAAACCGCTTGAATTGGTGGTTGAAATGGCTGACGTTCTCGAACCCGCACTCGAAGCAGACGGAGACGACGGGCTCGTCGGTGTAGGTCAGCAGGTTTCCCGCGTATTGCAGCCGCGCTTCGGTAATCCACTGGGTCGGGGTGAGGCCCAGATACTTTTTGAAGCTGCGGCTGAGGTGCTCCGGGCTTTTCGGCGAAAGCTCATGCAGGCGCGCGATGCCGGAGACGAAGCATTCCTTCGTTTTCATCGCTCGAACGAGCTGTTCCAGCCAGACCGGCATCGGTTCGCCGCCCCTATGGGGCTCGGCGGCGAAATGCCGCATGAACGCGTCGGCGATCATCGCCCGAGCCTCCGCTTTGATGCGCGCTTTATTCGCGGCAGGGAGCAGCGTCAACGCTTGGAACCGGGCGAGCAGCCGGTCGCAATCCGGCGGGCTGAGCGTAACGGCAGGGGGGGCGTCCCCTTGCGTAAGCCGATCGAGGTCGAATCCTTCGCCCAAATATTGCCGCACCGCCTCGACGAGGCGAACCGGAAACGCGAGGTTCCACAACGTTCCGGGCCGCCCGACCGGCGCTTCGTAGCAATGCGCGTCGCTCGGCCGGACGAAGACGAAGGAGCCTTCGCCCAGCACCGCCCGCTGCCCGTTCGCGATGTGAACGAGCGTGCCATGGGACACGAGGAACAGTTCGTAAAAGTCGTGATCATGCAAGCCGGTGACGGTGGAAAGCGATTTGTGGCAGGCGTAATGCACCTCGGCTTCGGCATCGAAGATGTCTTTGGCAAGCAGCGTGATCATCCAATGATCCTCCCGGCAAAAAAAAAGTCGTTGACAACAGGCTGGGGTCAGGTATATTTTGGTGGTGTAAAAACGTTTACAATCCATCACGTGCTTAATTACCCACAATTCCTCACATAATTCCGCATTTTCACCGTTAACAAGCTCCTTTTTTTGAAAATTTGCGAGTTTTGGCGGGGTGCACCCTGAAAACCAGTGCCAACCCGTCTATGTAACCGCTTTATATTTTATCATATTACTGTAAACGTTTTAATATAATCTCGTTAACCTCTCGTGTAACCGTTTTCTTTTTTTGACTTGAGCCAAAAGGGGAGAGCCGGAACGATGATGTCAAAGCTGCCGCAGGTTGTCGTCGGGATCGCCGTCGCATCGTCGATCGCGTATGTCGCGGTCGATTGGTACTTGTCGAGGGGATACGACCGGAACGCCATGGCCGAAATTCCGGCATACGACGGCGTGGACGAACGTTCCATTTTAGCCGACCAAGACATCAACTCCAAGCTGGAACCCTCGTATTTGGCGTACGAAAAGGATCGCATCGGGCGGGGCGCCGTCGATGCGGCCGACGTTGAAATCGTCGTGCCGGGAGCGCAGTTTTCCGCGTCGAGCGAATTCGGCATCGCCGTGGAGACCGGCGTCGGAGGGCGTCCCGGCGAGGCGCTCGTCATGAGCGAAGAGAACAGCTGGGTGGAATACGAAATCGATGTGCCGCAGGACGGATTTTACCAGATCGGAATGTCTTATTACGCCCTCCCCGGGAAACGCGCATCGGTACTGCGCAGCCTGCAGATCGACGGCGCCTACCCGTTCTTCCAAGCTAAGAAGCTCGAGTTCACCAGGATGTGGACGGACGACGGCGACACGTGGTTCGACAATCAGGGCAACGAGTACAACGCAAAGCAGGTCGAAGTGTTCGGCTGGCAGCACCGCGATTTCCGGGATGCCGAAGCGAAGGTGGTGGAGCCGTTCCGCTTCCATCTGACGCAGGGCAAGCACACGCTTCGCCTCCACGCGATTCGGGAGCCTGCGGCGATCGGCGAAATCACGGTGCGCGCGCCGGTCGCGCTGCCGACGTACGAGGAAGTGGCCGAGACGTACGGGGCGAACGGCTATAAGCCGACGCAGGGCCATTTCATCAAAATTCAAGCGGAGCGCCCGGCCGTCAAATCAGACCCGACGCTGCGCCGCATCGAAAACCGGGAGCCGCTGACGGAGCCGTTCAACAAGAAGGGCGTCGGACTGAACGCATTCGGCGACCTCGCGTGGAAGCGCGGCGGCCAATGGGCGGAGTGGACGTTCGAGGTGCCGGAAAGCGGCTTGTACGAAATCGGCGCCCGGTTCGGGAGCTGGTGGCTGAACGGCATTCCGGTCGAGCGGATCGTCATGATCGACGGGCGCATCCCGTTCCGCGAAATGAACGCCGTGAAGTTCCCCTACGAGGAAAATTGGCAGGTCGGCGACTTAGGTCTGCGGGATGAGCCGTACTTGTTTTACCTCGAAAAAGGCGAGCATCGGATCCGCATGGAGGTGCAGGTCGGCTCGCTCGGGGAAGTGTTCGAGCAGGTTCGGGACGTATCGCGCAAAATGTCGCTGCTCAGCCGGGAAATCATCTTGTACACAGGAACGAATCCCGATCCGAACCGGGACTGGGAGCTGGAGCGAAAAATTCCGAATCTGATTCCCCGGCTGCATCTGATGGCGCGCGGCATCGACGACGCGATGAAGATGACGTTCGAGCTCGGCGTCAGCCCGAGCAGCGCGGAGGTCGGTCAGCTCGGCGTCATCCGCGACCAGCTGCTCGATATGGCGGCGGATCCGAATACGATCCCAGGCCGGCTGCAGGCGTTCGCCGATTCGCAGTCGACGCTTGGACTGTGGATCACGAACTCCAGCCAACAGGCGCTCGATCTGGATTACTTGATCGTAAAATCGCCGGATCAGCCTTGGCCGAGGGCGGAGGCGTCGGTACCCAAGAAAGCGTGGTATGCATTCCAAGATTTCCTGCTCTCCTTCCGCAAAGATTACAGCGGGATCGGCAACGTGTACGGCGACGACGAGAAGACGCTTGACGTCTGGGTGGCGCGGGGGCGGGATTGGGTCGAGATCATTAAGCAAATGGCCGATGAAGACTTCACGCCGCAAACGGGCATTCGAGTGAACATCAACGTCATTCCGGCGCAGGCGATGAACCTGCTCATGCTGTCCACGACGTCCGGCAAGCAGCCCGACGTCGCGCTCGGGGTCGAGGCGGAGGTGCCGATCGATTTCGCGATTCGCGGCGCCGTCGTCGATTTGAACGATTTCCCGGACTACGAGGAGGTCGCGGCCCGGTTCCGTCCGGGCGCGCTCATCCCGTATGCGTTCGACGGGGGCGACTACGCGCTGCCGGAAAACCAGAACTTCACGATGCTGTTTTACCGGACGGACATCATGAACGAGCTCGGCATAGCGAAGATACCCGAGACGTGGGACGAAGTGACGGATATCATTCCGATATTGCAGCAAAACGGGATGGATTTCTATTACCCGCACGCGCCGAACATGCCGCAGCTGGCCGTCAACGAGTTTTCTCCGTTCCTGTTCCAATACGGCGGAGAGTATTACAAGGACGGCGGACGCAGGTCGGCGCTCGATTCGCCGGAGGCGATGGAGGCGGTGAAGATGTGGACCGGTCTGTACACCAACTACAAGATCAACAAGGACGCGAATTTCTACAACCGGTTCCGCTCGGGCGAAATGCCGATCGGCGTCGCCGATTACTCGACCTACGTGCTGCTGTCGACGGCGGCCCCGGAGCTGGCCGGGTGGTGGGAGATGAAGCCGATGCCGGGCGTACGCCAGCCGGACGGCCGCATCAACCGTTCGACGGGCGGGTCGGCGCAAACCGGCATGATATTCAAAGGCACGGGCATGGAAGAGGAAGCTTGGGAATTTCTAAAATGGTGGACCAGCGCCGACGTGCAGGAACGGTTCGGCGGCGAGCTCGAGGC
Source organism: Paenibacillus sp. (assembly GCF_035645195.1). Taxonomy (NCBI): domain Bacteria; kingdom Bacillati; phylum Bacillota; class Bacilli; order Caryophanales; family Paenibacillaceae; genus Paenibacillus; species Paenibacillus sp. The sequence goes on from NZ_DASQNA010000045.1 coordinate 65,573, forward strand.
GGTTCTCGGCGTCGAAGCGCGCTGGAACACCGCCAACGTCGAAGCGCTGACGAGGCTGCCGTGGCCGTCGCAGGATATCGAGGCGATCCTCGAGCAGTGGGAGTGGTTCCGCGAGCGGGAGGTCGTCCTCGGCGGATATTATACGACGCGTCACGTGGCGAACATATGGAACGAAATCGTGCTCAACGGGAAAAATCGCCGCGAGGCCGTCGAGGACGGCATCCGCGAAATCGACCGGGAGCTGCGCAAGAAGCGGGAAGAATTCGGCTTGGACGACCGAGCCGATATGGCTTCTGAATAGGGGGGGCATAGATGAACGGAACGTCCGTACGAGCGCCCGGGACGGCGGCCTACGCCCCGCCCGGCCGATGGAAGCTGCTGTGGAAGGCCGTGTACGCGCATCGCATGTCGTACTTCTTTTTAGCGCCCTTCCTCGTCTTTTTCGCGATGTTCACGATCATCCCGGTGCTGACGTCGATCGGGCTCAGCTTTACGTATTACAACATCTTGGAGCCGCCGCGGTTTATCGGCCTCGGCAATTACCGGCTGCTGTTCGTCGACGACGACATTTTCCTGAAAGCGATCGGCAATACGCTCAAATTCGCGGTCGTCACCGGCCCGGTCGGCTACCTCATGGCGTTCCTGCTCGCGTGGCTGATCAGCCAAATCCCGACTCGGTACCGCTTTCTGTACACGTTCTGCTTTTACACGCCCGCCATTACGAGCGCCGTCGCGATGACCGTCGTCTGGACGTATTTGTTCTCCGGCGACCGGTACGGAATGATCAACAATTGGCTGATCGAGCTCGGCCTGCTGCAGGAGCCGTGGCTGTGGCTGCAGGAGGTTCGCACGATCATGCCGGTGCTCATCCTCGTATCGCTCTGGATGAGCATGGGCATCGGCTTCCTCGCTTTCCTCGCCGGGCTGCAGAACGTGCCCCGCGACTTGTACGAAGCCGGGGCGATCGACGGCGTCCGTTACCGCTGGCAGGAACTGTGGTACATCACGATTCCGTCGGTGAAGCCGCAGCTGCTGTTCGGGGCCGTCATGCAGGTCGTGTTTTCGCTGCAGGTGTTCGACGTCAGCGTCCAGCTGGTCGGCATACCGAGTCCGCTGTACGCAGGGCATACCGTCATGACGCATTTGTTCGATTACGCGTTCATCCGGTTCGAGATGGGCTACGCATCGGCGATCGCCGTCGTCTTGTTCCTCATCATGGTGGGACTCAACCGGTTCATCTTCAAAATTTTAGGAAATAGGGAGTGAGCGCGATGGCCGTGTCTTCATCCACGATCGTAAGGGGCCGGTTCGATTGGGGCGGACTGGTGCTGTACTCCTTCCTGACCGTATTGGCCGTCTTCATGCTGGCGCCGCTCGTGTACATGATCTCGACTGCGTTCAAACCGATTTCGGAGCTGTTTTTGTTCCCGCCTCGTTTCTTCGTCATGAATCCCACGCTGAAAAATTTTCATAACCTGCTGCTCGCTTCGGGCACGTCGTTCGTGCCGTTCACGCGATACGCGTTCAACAGCGTCGTCGTCTCCGTCAGCATCGTAGCAGGCGGGGTGGTCATCGCAGCCATGGCCGCGTACCCGCTCAGCAAGCATGTCGACATGCCGTTCCGAAGGCCCATCTTCAACGTCGTTATTCTCGCCTTGATGTTCGCGCCGCAGGTGACGCAAATCCCGCAGTATCTCGTCATTAACAAGCTCGGCCTCATGAACACGTACTTCGCGCTCGTCATTCCGTTCCTCGCGTATCCCGTCGGACTGTTCCTCATGAAGCAGTTTTTGGATCAAATTCCGGACGCGCTGCTCGAAGCGGGCAAAATGGACGGAGCCAAAGAGTGGACGCTCTTCTGGAGAATCGTGATGCCACTGCTGAAGCCCGCCTGGTCGACGCTGGCGCTGTTCGTCTTCGTCGCGGCGTGGAACGACCCGTGGTCATCCGCGGTGTACACGACGACGGAGGATATGAAGACGCTGCCGTACGCGTTGACGACGATCAACGGAGGGACGGCGAACGCGATCGCGACCGCCGGCACGTTGGGAGCCGCGAGCCTGCTGATGGTCGTCCCGACCGTCGTCGTGTTCGTCGTGACGCAGAAAATGGTGCTGGAGACGATGGCGCATTCGGGGATAAAGGAGTGAGGGGCCGGTCATGAAACGGGTAACGCGCATCTTGACGCTCGTCCTCCTAAGCTGCTGCCTGCTGCCCGCTGCCGCGTCCGCGGACAGTCCATACGAAGGGTACATTTACGACAGCCTGCGCAATACGCCGGAATCGATCAACGGCTATCTCTACCAAGATTCGATCGACGGCTACGAGCTGGAAACCGGACCGTTCAAGGAGCCGTCCGATCTGTTCGTAGCTAAGGACGATACGCTCTATATCGTCGACACCGGGAACAACCGCATCGTGCACATGGACGCAAACCTCCGCGTGCTCCGCGTCATCGGACCGGAGGAAGGCGACGGAGCGCTATCGTCCCCCAAAGGCATTTACGTCGCGGAGAACGGGGACATGTACGTCGCCGACACGGGCAATCAGCGCATCGTCCATTACGACAAGGCCGGCCGGTTCGTGAAGACGTACGGGAAGCCGGATTCGCCGCTTCTCGAGTCGGGCTTCACGTTCTCGCCGGCGAAGGTCGCGTACGACAAGCGCGGGTATGTGTTCGCCGTCAGCGAAGGCGCGCATCAAGGTCTTGTGCAGCTGCGCCCGGACGGCAGCTTCGCCGGCTTCTTCGGCGCCAACCACGTCGAGTTCAGTTGGACCCGGCTGCTCGTCCGATACATTGCCACGAAGGAGCAGCGCGAGCAGCTCGCGAGCGTCCGCCCGCCGGAATTTTCGAACCTGTTTCAAGATGAGGAAGGATTCGTCTATACGACGACGCTCGGCATCCGGACGAACCAGATCAAGCGGCTGAGCGCGGTGGGCGTCGATATATTGAACGTCAACGAGGCGAGGCGGTACGGCGACTACCGAATGCCGGTGGAACGGTGGTCGACGCTGTACGAGGCGTTCGTCGACGTGACGGTCGACCGCAACGGCGTTATTACGGCCATCGACCAAACGACGGGGAAGGCGTTCCAATACGACCAGCTCGGCAACCTGCTGTTCGTTTTCGGCGGGCTCGGCAATCAGAACGGGCTGTTCCTGACGCCGGCTGCCATCGACCAAACGTCGGACGGCACGATGTACGTCGTGGACAAAACGCGCAACCGGATCGACCGGTTCCGTACGACGCCGTTCGCCGACAAGGTGCACGAAGCGGTGAAGCTGTACGTCGAAGGCAAGTACGAGGAGGCGTCCGCGCCTTGGCACGACGTGCTGCGCATGAACAGCAATTACGACCTGGCGTACAAATCGATCGGGAAAGCGCTGTTCCGCGCGGAGCGATACGAGGAAGCGATGGCGTATTTCAAAGCCGCGAAGGACCGCGCCGGTTACTCCGAAGCGTACCTCGAATACCGGAAAATTTTCTTGCGGGAGCATTTCGAATGGTTTTTCGGCGGCGCCGCGCTGCTGTATGCGGCGATCAAAGCGTTCGAATGGCGGTTGAGGCGCAGGCGCCGCGCCGCTCGCGCGGCCGCGGCAGCGCCGGGACTGTCGGGGAGGGGAGGGGCGAAGCTGTGAATACGATTCGAATGGCGAAAAACGTCCTGCTGCATCCGCTCGACTTTTTTTACGACATCCAATTCATCGGCAAAGCGAAGATCGTCAGCGCCGTCATCGTCATTCTGCTGACGGTCGCGGTGCGCGTCGTATCGCTCATGACGACCGGCTTTCCTTTCCAAACCCGGGAGCCGTACCAAATTTCGGTCTTTCTGCAGGCTGTCTGGATCATCGTGCCTTGGCTGACATGGGCTGTGGCGAATTGGGGCGTCAGCGCGATCATCGACGGGGAAGGCAAGTTTGTCGACGTGCTGTCCGCGAGCGCCTTCGCGTTCGTGCCGTACATCGTGTTCATGCCGCCGGTCGCGGCGCTGACGAACGTGCTGGCGCTCAGCGAAACGATGATCGTCGCCGGCGTCACTTGGGGCGTGTATGCTTGGGTCGCGCTGCTGCTGCTCATCAAGGTGAAAGTGGTCCATGACTTCGAACCGGGCAAGGTGGTTTGGGTCACGCTGCTGACGATCGCCGGCATGTTCGTCGTATGGTTTATCGGCTTGCTTCTCTTCGGCCTCATCAACCAAGCGTTCTCGTTCGTGATCGGCCTGTATAAGGAGCTGTCATTCCGATGGTGAGGGGGGCCGTGATGAAGACGAAGCTGCTGACCGCGCTGAGAACCCATTACCGGAAAATCGCGGGGTATACCCTCACGGCCGCGCTGACGGGCGCCTTCATCGCCGTCATCAGCGTGCCTCCCGCCGAGCCGACCGCGCCGGTCGAGGCCGCGGCCGCGGAGGCGAAGCCGGAGCTGGAGCTGGACCGATTCGACGCGCCGGATTTGGCGCTCGAGAACGGACGATTCCGGCTGCGATTCGACGGAAGGTACGGCAGCGTGCACGTGACGGACAAAACGACGGGCCGAACGTGGGACAGCGTGCCCGCGCTTGAGCAAACGGTGCCGCCGAACAATCAGCGGTACATCCGTTCTCCCGTGCACGTTCGGTACACCCAGGGCAAGGGAAATACCCAAACGTACCCGTTCAAAGAGCAGGGCGAGCTCAAGGCGGAGCTGTCCGAGGACGGGGAGCGCATCGTCGCGACGCTGACGCTGCCTTCGCTGGGCATCGGGTTCGACCTCGAGTACCGGCTCACCGACGACGGGCTGACGGTGACGATCCCGTATGACTCCGTGCGGGACGGCGTCGACAAGAAGCTCGTCTCGATCGAGGTGATGCCGTTCTTCGAGGCGGCGGCCGATACCGAACGAGGCGCGATCGTCGTACCGGACGGCTCCGGCGCGCTCATTCCTTTCCGGGAGGAGCATCCGCCGTACTTCGAAATCTACAGCGAGTTTATTTACGGCGGGGACCACGCGTTCCGGAAGAACGTGTACCAGAAGGTAACGCAGAACGAGCGGGAGCTGCTGAGCTACGGGCCGAGGGAGATGGCGGCGCTGCCCGTGTACGGCCTTTATAAGGAAGGGGAAAAGGCGTTCCTCGCCGTCGTGCAGGACGGCGACGCCGACGCGAAAATCAACGCGACGCCGTCGGGGCTGCGCAATATCGCGATGTACCGGACCAGCGCGGAATTCATTTACCGAAACGACGACGTCGTGTTTCTCGGCAGCTCCGGGGAAATACCGCTGACGCTGAGCGACATGATCCCCGGCGACCGGTCGATCCGGTACATTCTGCTGCAGGACGACGAGGCGCATTACGTCGGCATGGCCGCGGCGTACCGTCAATATTTAATCGACGCGAAGGGCGTGCGGCCGGTCGAAGACCAAGCGCCGGCGTACCAGCTGCGGCTGTTCGGCGGCGTGCTGCAGGACGAAATTTTGGGGCGGACGTACATCGGTATGACGACGTTCGCGCAGGCGAAAGCGATCGTCGAGAAGCTGCTCGAACGAGGCGTCCGTTCGATCGAATTGACGTACGAGGGGTGGAATGACGGCGGCCAGTTCGGCCATCAGCCCGCGCATCTGCCCGCCGATCGCCGGCTCGGCGGGTCCAAGGGGCTGAAGGCGCTGACGTCGTACGCGAAGGCGAACGGCATCGGTGTGTACTTGAAGACGAACTACGTGAAGCCGTTCCGCAAAAGCGGTGCGCTGAAACAATCCGCCGACGCCATCCGGGGACTGAACAAGGAAGTGCTGAAGGTGTATAAGCCGTACGTCACGACGCGCCAAGCCTCCTACGAGCTGTACTACTTGCTGAAAGCGGACCGCGTGCTCGACCGGTACGTCGAGCGGGAGGCGCCCGCGTTCGCGGAACTTGGGGCGTCGGGGGTTCAGCTCGGCCTTATGGGCAGCATGCTGTATTCCGATCCGGGATCGAAACGGCCGACGTACCGGGAAACGACGATGGACGCGTGGGTGCGTGCGATGGACGCCGCGCGGGCGGCGACCGGAAAGGCGGCGGTCGACTACGGCTTCGGGTATGCGTTGGGACACGTCGACCGGATCGACGACATTCCGATCGATTCGAGCCACTTCCTGTTCGAGGAGCGGTCGATCCCGTTCTACCAAATCGCGATCCGCGGCCTCGTCCCGTACACCGCGAAGCCGTCGAACCTGCGGGACGACCCGCGGACCGAGTTTCTGCGGGCGATCGAATACGGTGCGTTTCCCAGCTTCCTGCTGACGCATGAAGACCCGGTGAAGCTGAAACGGACGATGGTCGACGATTTGTTCAGCTCCCGCTTCGACCTGTGGGCGGAGCCGTCGATCGAGGAATACCGTCGGGTGCTTGAAGCGCTCGGGAAGGTGGAGGGGGAGCCGATCGCAGACCACGAGCAGCTTCGGCCCGGCGTCTTCCGGACGACGTACGGCAACGGCGTAGAGGTGATCGTGAACTATAACGGGGCGCCGGCGGAAGCGGGAGGCGTGTCCGTTCCGGCGTACGGTTTTGCGGTGAAGGAGGGATCCGCGTGAGGAAAACCACGAAGCTGTCGATGCGCGCGCGGCACGTGCTGGAAGGATACTCCTTCATCTCCCTGTGGGTTGTCGGATTTTTGCTCTTCTTGGCGGTTCCGTTCGGCCAATCGCTCTATTATTCGTTCAATCAAATGCAGCTCACCAATCAAGGGCTGGTCGCGACGTACAACGGCATCCAGTATTACCGGGAGGCGTTCACGCTCGACGTCGAGTTCGTACCGAAGCTGCTGTCGACGGTGACGACGATGGTCGTGCACGTCCCGCTCATCATCGTGTTCGCCATGTTCAGCGCTCTGCTGCTGAACCGGCCGTTCCGAGGGCGGATGGCGTTTCGGTCCATCTTCTTCCTGCCGGTCATCATCGCCTCGGGCACGGTGCTGCAGAAACTGCTCGACCAGGGGGCGGCGACGCTTCCGATTTTCGTGCAGTACGATTTGGCCCGTATCCTGAGCCAATACGTGCCGGGAGAGGTGCTGCTGCCGCTTCTGCGCATGGCGGATTCGCTTACGCTCGTCATGTGGGACTCGGGCGTGCAAATTTTGATCTTCCTCGCGGGACTGCAGTCGATCTCGCCCTCGTTGTACGAGGCGGCCAAGTGCGACGGGGCGACGCCGTGGGAGAGCTTTTGGAAAATTACGTTTCCGATGATCACGCCGATGATTCTGGTCAACATTTTGTTCAGCATCGTCAATTCGTTCACGAAGGTGAACAACGCCGTCATGGAATACATTCACGCCGTGGCGTTCAAAGAGAACAACTACGGGTACGGCGCCGCCTTGGGCTGGATTTACTTCGCCATCATTTTCGCGGTTATTTTGCTCGTGATGCTGTTGTTTCGGCGGATGGAAAATCCGTACATTCGGGAAGGCAGGTGAACCGTATGTCAGTGGAGCGAGTACGAACCGACGCGGCGCCCATGGAGGATACGCTGGAGCGGATCGGAGCGAAAACAAGCGTCTTCTTGCGGTCGAAAACGGCGCGCCGCGCCCGCGAAGCCGCCGGGCTGACGCTGCACTATACCGTGCTGCTTAGTTTATCGTTCGTTTTCATTTACCCGATGCTGTACATCGTCAGCCAGTCGTTCATGCAGGTCGAGGACATTACGGACGCCACCGTGCAGTGGATTCCGAAGACGCTTTCTTTCGAGCATTACCGGTTCGCCTTCCACAAAATGGAGTATTGGCACAGCTTCGGCAACAGCGCGACGGCCGCGCTGCTCGCGGCGGCCGCGCAAATCTTCAGCTGCTCCATCGTCGGGTACGGTTTCGCCCGCTACCGGTTCCCGGGTCATTCGCTCCTGCTTGCGCTCGTGCTGTTCGCGTTCCTCGTGCCGCCGCAGACGATCGTCATTCCGCTGTTCATTTTCTTCGGGGAGCTCAACTGGCTGAACACGTCGCTGCCGATCGTCGTGCCGGGGCTGTTCGGCCAAGGGCTGCGCGGCGCGCTGTTCGTGCTCATCTTCATGCAGTTTTTCCGCGGCCTGCCTCACCAGCTGGAGGAAGCGGCCCGCATCGACGGCGCCGGCGCGTATCGCACGTTTTTCCAAATTATGCTGCCGCTCGCGGGTCCCGCGCTGCTCGTCGTATTCCTGTTCTCCACCGTCTGGCATTGGAACGACGTCTTCGAGCCGAACTTGTACTACATGGTGCAGCAGCATTTCAATTTGCCGCAGCAGCTGGCGATTTTGGACACGGAAGGCGTGTTCCGCGTCCAGCAGGCCAAGATGCTGTCCGGCGGCCGGACGCTCGGCTCCGTGCCGACCAACTTCAACCGGAATATGGCTGGGGCGCTGATTACGATCTTGCCGCTGATCCTGCTTTACGGATTCGCGCAGCGTTACTTCATCGAAAGCGTCGAGCGGACCGGCATCGCGGGCGAATGACGAAGCCGAACCGCCGAACCGTCAAACCGCTGGAAGGAGCGTGATGCCTATCGACGCGTGAATCGTTGCCGGCGCAGGATTTTTCAAGGGAACACCAACCTAAAAATCCATAAAAAGGTGGTTGTCGAATATGAGAAAACGGTTTTCGGCATCTTGGATCGCGCTGCTTGCGTTCGCGATGTTGGTCGCTGCTTGCAACGGCGGCGGAGGGGGCGCGGTCGAACCGACGGAACCGGCGGATGCGGGAAAGCCCGCGGAGCAAACGGCGGAGCAGCCCGCGGGGGGAGGGTCCGGCGAAGGCAAAACCGAACCGGCGGCTGGAGGATCCGGCGGGGCGCTCGACCATAACACGTTCACGCCGGCGCTGCCGACGGACACGAAAGGCAAGCTCACCTTGTGGGCCGCGTGGCCGCTGGACTCTTGGATCGGGTTCATGAATTCGGTGTACCCGAACGTGGAGGTAGAGCTCGTCGTCATGGACGAAATCGAAGGCAAGCTGAAGACGGCGCTCGCCGCCGGATCCGGCGCGCCCGACATCGCGTTCTTGGACGGCGGGTTGATGGGCAATTACAACACGATCGACGGTTTCGAGGATTTGCTGCAGCCTCCTTATAACGCCGGCATTTACGAGGGATTTTTCCCTCCTTCCGTATGGCAGCGCTTCATGTCGCTGGACGGCAAGAAGCTGATCTCCATCGCGACGGATACCGCTCCCGCCGTTACGTTTTACCGCGCGGACATCATGGAAGAGAACGGGTACCCGACGGATCCGCTGGAGCTCGGACAATATATCGCGGATCCGGATAACTTCATCGCCATGGCGAAAACGCTGCAGGCGCAGGACAAATATTTGATCCAATGGGACACGGAGCCGCTGACGATTTACACGTTCGGCATCGGATTTTTCAACCGTCAGCTGGAATGGCAGCGCAACACCGACCAATTTGTCAAAGGGTTTGATCTCGCCAAACGGTTCCGGCAGGAAAAATTGGCGTCGAACATCGATTTCTGGTCGGACGAAGGGACGCAGGCGCTCGCGTCCGGCAAGACGGCGATGACGTTCCTCGGCAACTGGGGCGTGGAGGAAATTCGCAACAAAGCTCCGGAAACCGAAGGCGCATGGCGCGCGACGAACCTTCCGTTCGGCGCGTACGGCGGATGGGGCGGCGCGTCGCTCGGCATTACGACTCAGAGCCAAAACAAGGAGCTCGCATGGGAGTTTATCCGCTTGATTCTTTTGAACAACGTGTTTGCGAACAAAGAGAATATTCAGTACGGCGGCACGCCGGCGTTCTTGCCCGCCTATGAACTGCTTCAAGAGGTGGAGACGCCGAACGCGTTCCTCGGCGGCCAGAAGACCGGAACGATGTATATGGATCTCATTCAAAAAATTCCGGAGTCGATCTCCACGCCGCTCGACGGGAAAGCGCAGGAAATTTGGGACAAAGGCATACAAGAGGCGCTCGAGAAAAATATCGACTCCAAAACGGCGCTGCAAAACATACAAGACGAGGTGGAACGCGTGTTGGGGCCGGACATCGAAGCGCTGAAGAAGCAAATCGGAGCCCAGTAATAGGTTGATCCGTACGTCGAACATTCGCATCCCAGCCGGACCCGCCCTGCTCGGGGCGGTTCCGGCCGATTCCAAGGGGGGACTGCCATGCTGAATTGGGGCGTGCTCGGCTGCGCGGCGATCGCCGAGCAGCATGTGATCCGCGCCATCGGGCAATCGGCGAACGGAAGGGTGCTCGCCGTCGCCAGCCGCGACGCCGAGCGGGCGAGGGCGGCTGCCGAACGGCACGGCGTGCCGCGCCATTACGGCAGCTACGAGGCGCTGCTCCGCGATCCTGACGTCGACGCGGTATACATTCCGCTGCCGAACCATCTGCACTGCGAATGGACGATCCGCGCGGCGTTTGCCGGGAAACACGTGCTGTGCGAGAAGCCGTTCGCGATGAACGCGGACGAAGCGGCGAGGATGGCGCAGGCGTGCCGGGACGCGAACGTGACGCTGGCGGAGGCGTTCATGTACCGTCACCACCCGCGGTATGCCCGCGCGCGGGAGCTGATCGCCGCGGGGGCGATCGGCGACGTTCGCGGCGTCGCGGCTTGGTTCACGTTCGACCTGTCCGGCCGAGGCGACGACATCCGGTTCCGCCCCGAGCTGGGCGGCGGGTCGGTGTACGACAACGGCTGCTACGCCGTGAGCGGAGCGAGGCTTGCGCTCGGCGCGGAGCCCGAAGCGGTCACGGCGCACGCGTACCGGTCCGAGCGGCACGGCGGCGTCGATATGATGAACGCGGCGCTGTTGGAGTTTCCAGGCGGCGTCGGCGCCACGCTGCAGTTCGGCATGTGGTGCGACGGGCGCAATGAAATCCAGGTGCTCGGGAGCCGGGGGAGCATCGTCATTCCAGAAGCGTTCTACTACGACCCGCCGGCGGCGCTCCGCTTGATCGTGCGCAGCGAGGGGCGGACGGCGGAGGAAACGTTCGCGCCGGCGGACCATTACGTCCTGCAGGTCGAATCGTTCGCGGACAGCGTGCTGGGAGGCGCCGCTCCCGCGTTCGGCCCTCGCGACGCCGTCGCGAATATGCGCGTCTTGGATGCGATACGGGCGTCTTCCCGCAGCCGCGCGCGGATCTCGCTTCTTGGGAGCGACTAACGAGGCCCCGCGAGGCCTGGCGGGATAGGGAATAGGAAAGGGGAAGGGAACGGATGCCGCTCAACGAATTAAGCGAAGCTCAAGTCGAGCAGTTCATGGAGAAGGGCTGGGTAAAGCTGGAGCAGGCGTATTCGGTCGAAGCCGCGCTGGCGGCTAAGGCGTACGTGTGGAGCCAAGTCGAAAAGCGGGGCGTCCGCCGGGACGACCCGTCGACGTGGACGCAGCCGATCTTGCGGATGAACGAAAATTACGACACGCCGGAGTTTCGCGCCTGCCAGACCGAACGGCTGCGCGGCGCGATTGAGGATTTGATCGGCGCCGGGCAGTGGGCGTTCCGGGACCGTCCGATCTATTGGGGCTGGTGGCCGGTCAATTTCCATCTGGGGGCCGACAAGCCGTGGGACGTGCCGACCGAGGCGTGGCATATCGACGGCATTCACCATCCTCAATATATCGACAGTCCGGAACAGGGGCTGCTGCTGCTCTGCCTGTTTTCCGACATTCGGGAGCGGGGCGGGGGCACGCTCGTCGTAGAAGGGTCGCACCGCATCGTCGCCCGCATTCTCCGCGACCATCCCGAAGGGCTCGCCGTGAAGGACGTGAACGAGCTCGCGAAGCGGCACCCGTACTTGGCGGAGCTGACGGGGCGCGCTCCGCTACCGGACGGGGCGTCGCGCATCGAACGGTTCATGAACCGGGACACCGTCGACGAAACGGGCGTCCGGCTGCGCGTCGTCGAGACGACGGGCGGCCCGGGCGACGTCATTATCGGGCATCCGTTTTTGTTCCACGCCGCGTCCCAGAACCATTCGGGGATCCCGCGGTTTATGTGCAACAATCAAGCGCCGCTGAAAGAGAAAATCAAGCTGCGTCGGCAAGCCGGCGATACGCATACGCCGCTCGAGCGGTCGATTCTTCGGGCGATCGGAGCGGAACCGGCCGGCTGACGCGGAACGGAGCGAAACGGCGCCATGACGGCGATGGATGCTGACGGGAAAAGGCAGGTGGGTGCAATGAAGATTACGATCAAGGAAGTGGCGAAGGAAGCGGGCGTGTCCATCGCGACCGTCTCCCGCGTGCTGAACGGCAAGGACGGCATCAAACCGGCCACGAAGGATCGAGTGGAGAAGGCGATCATGAAGTACAACTTCTCACCGGATCAGATCGCTCGGTCCATGATCGTAAAGGAGTCCAAAACCATAGGCTTGCTGGTCCCGCAGCTGTCCAACGAATATTGGGCCACTTTGGCGGAGGTCGTCGAGGAAGCGCTGTGGATGCAAGGATACACGCTGCTGCTGTGCACGTCGTCGACGCGCGAGGACAGCCTTCAGAAGGAGAAAGCGGCGATCCACTCGTTCATCCAGAGGAAGGTCGACGGCATTATTTACAGCACCTCCAGCGGCCTCAACGCATCGTTCCAAGCGTTCACCGAACAAATCAAGCAGTACGGCCTGCCGATCATCGCCTTCGACCAAAAAATCCAGGGCATGAGTCAAATCTACGGAGATCATCTGCAGGGGGCGATGGATGCGGTCAAACATCTCATCCAGCTCGGGCATCGGGACATCGCGTATATCGGCGGGCCGCTCGTCAGCCCCGAACGGGAGCTCGGATACCGGAACGCGCATACGATCCACGGCCTTGCCGTCGACGAGGAGCTGATTATAAGGGGCGAGCCGTCCTTCCAGTTCGGCAGCCGCGCCGTCCGCCGGCTGCTCGCGGCGGGGAAACGGTTCACCGGGCTGTTCTGCGGCAACGATCTCATCGCGCTCGGCGCCCTTCAGGCGCTCGAAGCGGAAGGATGGCGCGTCCCGGAGGACGTCGCGGTCGTCGGCTACGACGACATCCATATGGCCGGTTTGGCGAGGCCCGCGCTTACGACGGTGCGCCAGCCGGTCGAGGAGATGGGGCGGACGATCGTCGAGCGATTGTTGCAAGCCATCGAAACCGGCAACGCCCCGCAGCAGAATTGCCATCTTGTGTTTCCTATGACGCTCGTCGTCCGGGACAGCTGCGGGGCGCGAGCCCTTCATTCCCAACCGGTTGCGGATGATCCTATCGACAAAAGGAGAGACGATCCATGAGCAAAGTGAAGGTCGGCATCATCGGATTAGGTGAAGTCGCGCAAATCATTCATCTTCCGATCCTGCAGGCATTAAGCGACCGGTACGAGATCGCCGCCCTGTGCGACATTTCGCCGTCGCTCGTCGCTTGGGCGGGCGAACGCTTCGGCGTATCGAACTTGTATACGGACGCGCATGAACTCGTCCGGCAGGAAGACTTGGATGCGGTATTCGTCCTTAACAGCGACGAGTACCACGCGGAGCACGCGATCGCGGCGCTTCGGGCGGGCAAGCACGTCTTGATCGAGAAGCCGATGACGCTGACCGTCTCGGACGCGGATGCGCTGATCGCGGCGCGGGATGCGGCGGGCGTGCACGTCATGGTCGGCTACATGCGCCGGTACGCCCCTGCGTTCGCGAAAGCGTGCGAGGAGCTGGCGTCGCTCGGGCCGATTCAATACGCGAGAATTCGAGATATTATCGGACAGAACGCGATGATTATCGAGCAGTCGAGCGTCGTCCAGCGCTTTGCGGATATTCCGCAGGAGGCCGTCGACGACCGGCGGGCGCGCGCGAAGCGGATGGTCGACGAGGCGGTCGGCGACGCGCCGCAGCCGATCCGCAACTCGTACCGGCTGCTCGCCGGCTTGAACAGCCACGATTTGTCCGCCATGCGCGAGCTGCTCGGCATGCCGAAGCGCGTCGTATCCGCCTCGCATTGGAACGACGGCTATTATATTGCCGCCACGTTCGAATTCGACGGGTACTGCGCGACGTTCGAAACCGGCGTCGACTTCCAGCGGCGGTTCGACGCGCACATCGAAGTGTTCGGCAAATCGAAGCAGATGCGCCTCCAGTACGATACGCCGTATATCCGTCATTTGCCGACGACGCTGCGCATCGCCGAGACGATCGGAGACGCCTACGAGGAATCCGTTCACCGTCCGACGTTCAAAGATCCGTACACCGTCGAGCTGGAGCGGTTTTACGAGGTCGTCGCCCAAGGCGCCGCGCCGAAAACGACTCCGGAGGATTACAAGCAGGATCTGGCGTTGTTTCGAATGATTTGCGACGCGCTGCTCCGCAACTATACTTCCGTGCCGCAAGAAGGGGAACGAGGATGAACAACAGCGCGAGAGGAGCGGCGCAAGCGCGGGGCGCCAAGGTGTTCGGCGCCGTCGGCATCGCGTTAACGCCGAAGGAGCAGGACGAAGGGGCGGTCGTCTCCGAATTTTCCAGCACGAGCCGGGACGAATGCGACATCTTCACCGAACCGCGCATCGCCCGAATTCCGGTGTACAAGGAAGACGAAACGAAGGGGGACAGACGCCTATGACTATGATGGCCAGCGTGATCGCGGGACCGAGAAGAAGCGAGCTGGAAACGGTGCCGATTCCGTCGATCGGGGACGAGGACGTGCTCATTCGCGTGACAGCCTGCGGCGTCTGCGCGTCGGAGCTGCACCCGTGGATGGAAGGCGCCGGCTGGCTCGAAGCGTCGGGTCGGCGGCCGATTTTCGGCCACGAGCCTGTAGGCGTCGTCGAGAAGGTCGGGTCGCTCGTGTCCGGTTTTCGTGCGGGGGATCGCGTTACCGGCCTCATCCAGCACGCTTTCGCGCAGTACGCCAAAGCGAATTACCGCGCTATTATTAAGGTGCCGGATGGGCTGGACGACCTCGAAGCGCTCGGCGAGCCGCTCTCCTGCTTGATGAGCGGCGCGGATCGGACGCCGGTCGGTCTAGGGCAAGACGTCGCGGTCGTCGGCGCCGGCTTCATGGGCCTCGGCTTTCTCCAGCTGATGCGGCTGAAAGGCGCGGGGCGCCTCATCGCCGTCGACGTCCGGGAGGAAAGTTTGGAGGCCGCCCGCCGGTTCGGCGCGAACGAGACGTACGTCCCGCAAGCCGTGCCGGCGGATTACAAAGTGACCGCTTGGAGTCATATGGAACAAGGCATACGGGGCGTCGACGTCGCCGTGGAGGCGACCGGCGCGCAAGGCGGGCTGCAGCTGGCCGGGGAGATGGCGGCGGTGCACGGCGTGCTGTCCGTCGTCGGATACCATCAAGGCCACGGCGGGCTGCGCAGCGTCAATATGGAGCTTTGGAATTGGAAAGCCATTACGGTCGTCAATGCGCACGAACGCCGGAGAGAAGTGCACATGAAGCAGATGGAGGCGGGGCTCCGGCTGATCGAAAGGAAGCAGTTCGCGATGAGAGAGCTGGTGACGCACGTCTTCACGCTCGAAGAGGTTGATCAGGCGTATGAAGCGATCGTGGAGAAGCCGCCCGGGTTTATTAAATCCGTAATCCGTATCGACTAAATCCGGTTGTGCCGCGGAACGATGTTGAGTAATGACATTAAACATTTATGAGATGAAACATTAATGTCGAAAGTGAAGTGATCGCATATGATTCCTGCGTTGAATCCGGTAACCGTCGGCGGCTGGTCGATTCCGTTCCTCGAATTTTTGGACGCGGCTTCCGGCGCCGGCTTCCCGGCGGTCGATTACTCGATCGGTCCGTTCGCGGAGACGGCGCGCGTCCGTTCCCCGGAAGCGGCCGCCGAGCTGCTGGCGGAACGGAAATTGACCCTTGGCTCGTTCGGTCTTCCGGTCGAGTTCCGCAAGGACGAGGACACGTTCGCTTCGGATTTGCGAAAGCTGCCCGAGCTCGCGCGGCTCGCGAAGCGGCTGGGCGCGGACCGCTGCTGCACGTGGCTGTGGCCCGCCACCGACGATCCCGTCGCGGAGCATACGTCCCGGTTCATCCGCCGGCTCCGCGCCTGCGCGTCCGTCCTGGACGACTGCGGCCTCCGGTTCGGCATCGAATGGGTCGGCACCAAAACGCTGCGGACGATGAAGCACGACTTCATCCATACGCTGCCGGGGGTGCTGGAGCTGATCGGCGCGATCGACCGCCTGAACGTGGGCGTGCTGTTCGACAGCTTCCATTGGTTCACGTCCGGCGGCACCCGCGAAGATATTCTTGCCTTGCGTCCGGAGCAGATCGTGCTCGTACACATTAACGACGCGCCGGATCAGCCGATAGACGAGCAGATCGACGATCGGCGGCTGCTTCCGGGAGAAGGCATCATCGATTTGGACGGCATGCTGAGCGCGCTGCGGAGCATCGGGTACGACAGCTTCGTGTCCGCCGAGGTGTTCAGCGATACGCTTCCACGACTGGGCGCCGCGGAAGCCGCCAGACGAACGAAGGCGTCGCTCGACCGGGTGCTGGCCGTCGGCTGATAGCGAGGGGTAACGCGGAGGAGGAGATCGATATGATGAAGGCGGCCGCCATCGTCGGCGAACGGCAAGCCGGTTTGCTCGCAAAGCCCGTGCCGAAGCCCGTCGGGGACGAAGTGCTCGTGAAGGTGATAATCGCTCCGATGTGCACGGAGTACAAGGCGTTCTTGGCCGGCGCGCCGCAGTCGTGCCTCGGGCACGAAGCGGTCGGCGTCGTGGAGGAGTCGGCGTCGCTCGCGTTCCGGCCGGGCGACCGTGTGATCGCGATGCCGTTGTCCGGATGCGGCGCTTGCGACCTGTGCCTCGCCGGCGATTATATCCATTGTTTGTCTAACCCGATGCAGGATGCGGCGATGGCGCAGTACGTGCTGAAGCCGTCGCACGCGCTGCGCCGCATACCCGACGGCATGAGCTTCGAGCGGGCCGGTCTCGCCTGCTGCGGGCTCGGCGCGTCGTTCGGCGCGATGCAGAAGCTGGGCGTCGGTCCGTTCGACGTCGTGCTCGTCGCCGGCCTCGGCCCCGTCGGGCTCGGCGCCGTCGTCAATGCCGCGTTCCGCGGCGCGCGTATCGTCGCCGTTGAGTCGAACCCGTACCGGGCCGATCTCGCCCGTCGCATGGGCGTCGAAGCCGTCGTCGATCCGCGGGACCCGAACGCGCTGCGGCTCGTGCTGGACGCCTCCGGCGGAGGCGGCCCGACATGCGCGGTCGACTGCTCCGGCGTCCCTGCCGCGCACCGACTCTGCATCGACGCCGTGCGCCGGAAGGGCAAGGTCGCATTCGTAGGCGAATGCCATACGGAGACGCCCATCGTAGTCAGCCGGGATCTTATTCGTAAGGGCATCATCCTCGTCGGCTCCTGGCATTACAACTTGAACGACTTGCCGCTGCTGCTTCAGGTCATCGAACGTTCGCCGATCGTCGAGCAGATGGTGACGCACTTGTTCCCGATGAGCGACATCCAGAGGGCGCTGGAGACGGCCGTCTCGCAGCAATCCGGGAAGATCATGCTTAAGCCTTGGGAGTAAGAGATTCGTACGAATATGAGCAAGGCCGCGCCGCCGCGGCGCCGCCTCGGTCCCAAGGGACCGAGGCGGTTTGCATTTCGATTCCCCGCAAATCCTCCGTAGAAAACTCGTCAAAACTTCAATCTTGCCTTGTAACATAGGGGAGAGAACAACGACGGAGGGATCGGATTCGTGTTTAAGAACAAAGAGTATGTCCGTTTTTTCGAAAAAGCAGGCATTTCCCTAGCCGCGGCGGTGCCGGCCGGGTTGCTGACGGGGATCCTGCTGCGAATCGATATGGCGCTGATCGCCATCGCCTATCCCAAGTTGGCGACAGGCTTTCATTGGACCAGTACGCTATTCATTATCTTAGGGCCCGGGTTGGGAGCGACGTTGACGAACGCCGTCATCTTCTCGCTTCTGCGCCGCTGGCTTCCCGTAAATCGACGCTCCCTGGTAACCGTCTACGCAATGTTTACGCTGCTCGCATACGGGGGGCCGCTTCTCCTGTCTAACCCCGGGGGCGAACTGTTCGGACCCCAGGCTGTCTTAGGCGTTCCGCTGTTCGCGCTCACCTACGCGGCCAATGGTGCGATGCTGGCTTGGTTCGCCGACCTCTTGAAGGATTGGGTGCAAGCCGACCCGACGAGGCGGACACGATTCGCTTATATGAGTTGTATCTTGTTTTCTGTTCCCGCGCTGGCGATGTTAGGCGGGATCGTCTTTGAAATGATTACTGAAACGATCCCGGAAATACGCAGGAATTGGTAAGATACAACGACGGTTTGTAGAATTGTGCTTGCTATATAAGGCATCCCGCCGCTTGCGACGGGATGTTTTCTTTTCGCCCATTGAAGGTTTTTCATTCGACTAGCTACATCCCCCGAGGAACGTACCGAAGCACATTGATAAAGAACAGCAGCACGCCGACGGTGACGGCAGTTGCCCCGAGAGGGACGGCTGCATATAAAGCCATAATGCCTTTCATGGCACCGACCAAACCGATGGTCATGATCGGCACGCCGAGGATATGAAGCCAATAATGAACTCTTCCAAGCTTATTCCCGGCCGCGGCAGGGAATAGGTGGTAAACGATGCCGCATACCGCCAACGACAACCAACCGAGCAAATTCAGGTGTGCGTGTGCGCTTACGATGGAATGATCGTCGCCCATCGACATATACATCCCCATGAGAACGCCTATAACGAAATAAAATGCCGCAATTTTGATCATTCTGACTGCCATGAATAGCCCTCCATTTAACAATATTTATTTTTCAATCGTGCTTCGGTTCCGCACCATTTCGCGATACGGTATAAACTTGCGGATATGATGCGCTGAAGAGTCAAAGGAATGCCGGGAACATAACTTTCTCCTATATAAAAAAGGACCGCTGTTTCTAGCAGACTCTTAGGGATCCCGTTCTTCGGATTCACCCGGCCCTCCCTTGCCAAACCATAAGCAATGCGAAGGGTCGATTCGAATTGGCGTGCTGGTCTAATTTCAACAAGAAATGTAATCGGGGTCGGCCCTGGATTGTAAAACCGGTGGATGCTTCCGCGCAGTGCGGTAATTTTCTCTCCCGGTTGCAACATATAGGAACTACCGTCGCAATCCACATGAAGCGTTCCTTCCACGGCTTTGAAATGTTCATCAAAATCCGTGTGAAGATGAAGACCATTCCCCCCTCCGGCCTTTAACCGTACCTCGACAAGCTCGTATTCGCCGCGGGATTCCTCCGCCGTGACGAGAAACGTCACTTCATCGCCGATCAGCGGATTCGATATCGTCCGACCGGCTTCCTCCACAGTGTTCATATTTATCCTCTCCTTTGCTTCAAGAGTATCGTGTCGATGAGGGCGGGGGAACTATACGAAGGTAGAAGAGTAAAGTATACTTCTTCCTGATGAAGGAAAAGGTGGGGAGCAAACTGTGAACAGGCTTCGTAACGAGTTGGACCGTTTGGAAGAGCGATATTTCGTCGGAAGGGAACAGGAGCTCTCGAAGTTTGCCGATTTCATGCGGGAAGATGCGACCGATATTAGAATAATAAATATTTACGGTACGGCCGGGATGGGGAAAAGCACGCTGCTAGACCGCTTTCGACGCATAGCCATCGAAACGGGAAACGTATTTATTCTGGCGGATAGCAGGGACTTCCAGCATTCGCCGGGCGGTTTCGCACGTTTCCTAGTTCAATGGTTTGAGGAAAAGCAACACCGCGAGGCAGAGGACGATTCCAGCGAGGAACGGTTATTGCAAAAAGCTGTCGGACTGCTGAACGGAGCGGCTCAGGAGAAACAGATTGTTTTAGCGTTCGATACGTTCGAGGAAATGGGCGATATGGAGTACTGGATCCGGGAAGCTTTATTCCCTATGTTGGATGCCAGGGTCAAATGTATTATCGCCGGAAGGCATTCGCTTAAGGGCGCTTGGGTATCGTCTCACTCTTGGAGACAGATTATTTATCGGATGCCGCTTGGGCAGCTTCGGCCGGAAGCAGTGAAACAATATTTGCAGAAGCAGGGCTTTGACGAAGAGGAGGTCATGGAGAAGCTCGTGCATCGAACCATCGGCCATCCGCTAACGTTATCTTTGGCGGCATATTATTACAAATCCGGCATCGGCGGGAAGAAACTGGATATCGTCGACGAATCCGAATTAACCGGGACGCTGGCCGAATTTTGGTTCAAGGAGGTGCCGGAGTCGCTCCGTGGAGCAATAGAAGCGGCATCGATTCTACGAAGCTTCAATTATGATACTTTGACGTTTATGTTAGACCAACCGCTGGAACGTTCGGCGTTCGACCAACTTGTAAATTTATCGTTCGTTCGACTCACGAGCCGAGGCTGGATGTTTCACGATCTGATGAGGGATACCGTCATCCGGCAGCTTCGGCTGCAATCGCCCATGCGGTATAAACAGCTTCAAGGGAAAGCCATTCGGTACTATTTCCGCAATATCATCGGCTCCGCACGCAGAGATGAGATGGGACTCGATATGTCGGAGCTCTTCTTTTATCTTGGAGACGCGATGGTTCGGGCATTCATGCGAAATGCGGAGCCCGAGACGTATAAAATCGAGCCGCTCGATGAAAACAATATCGCCGAAGCGGAAATATACCTCGAGTGGAGGCGTGCGACGGCAAAGGCGTTGAAGCTTACGCTGCTTGACCCGGATTCCGGGGAGGAAGTTGATTTTTCGATTTCCAAAGAAGGAGATTTATCGGGAATTCAGCGCGTCGACTTCCAAGAGCTCTTGCAGTTGGACAGGGACATTGTGAAGCTCTTCCGATCTGACGATGGGAAAATTGCGGGCTTCTCGGCATACATTCCAATCCACTCGGGAACGTTGGACTACTTGCTGGCGAAGCCGTATTCCCGCGCGTACTTTCGCTCTTTGTCGGAGGAGCAGCTGGAAGCGATGCGGGTACCGAAGCCGGAGGCAGTCGGCTGGTTTATTCGCTCGGTCGACATGCGGGTACCGCACGATCCGCAAGCTATTTTCAATGGCTTCCAGGCGCTGTTCAGACTCGCGCTCAAAGGCGGGTTGATCGTGGCCTCTCCGCCTCCGCAGCAGGTATATCAAGGCGCCCATATCGGCTTGGGGTACGATATTGTCCCTAACGTTTACCATTGCGATTACGACGACCGGACGCCGACGCCGACCTTCGTTCTCGATACTCGCGGTGCACGTCTAGAAGGCTATTTAAGGAAACTCATAGGCAGGTTGGCGCTGGAAGAGCCTCCGATGTCTTTATCTTCAACCAAGCTTCAGCTCCTTTCCGCAAGAGAACGCGAAGTCGTCCAGCTCGTTGCCGAAGGGCTGAGAAATGCGGAAATCGGGGATCGGTTATTCGTAAGTGAAATTACGATCAAAAAGCACCTTACCTCCATCTATCAGAAGCTGCAGATCAAAAATAGGGCCGAGTTAGTCAAAACATTATTAGAGCGATAAGCTTAACGTTCCCGCGACACGACCACCTGCCGCGGGAACGTTAATTTTTTGTAAGGTAGTTCTTTTGGGAGTGTTCTCCAATCGAACGCCTTTTTTATAATGTCATAGAATGGCTAGGCAAATTGATAGATTCGATGGGAGGGAATTGATTTACATGAGAAGAAGGGCAAGACGAGCGATTCAGGCGTGGTTGGCGTTCGCCGTGCTGTTCGCCGCATTGCTGCCGTATGGCGCAGTGCAAGCGTCGATTACAGAGCTGCCGGACACGACGTTCGGCACGGTCATCGATGTGCGGCGAACGGAGCTGGCCCCCGGGGCGACGTACACGTGGTACGATATGCACATTCCGCGAGGCTCGCAGAAGGCGCATTTCGTAGAGTTCGATCCGAAAGCGGATCATCTGGAGCTTCGCGCGGGCACGAAAGGCGGCAAAGTGTACGGGATGCAGGGGGTCACCGAGATGGCCGCTCATCTGGACGCCCCCGGCAGCCGCGTGATCGCCGGGATCAACGGCGATTTCTACGATTTAACGGGCTTCGCGACCGGGGTGCCGAACGGTCTGTTCATGGACGAAGGCCGCATCCTGAACAGCTCGATTTCGAGCTTCGCTTTCGGCTTGAAGGCGGACGGAACGTCCATCTACGGGACGCCGTCGTTGACGCGGACGGTGACGATCGACGGGCGAACGACGCCGCTCACGTCGATTAACCGCTACCGAGACACGAATCACTTCGTGCTGTACACGACGGACTACAGCACGTCGACGCGGACGAGCGACCTTGGGGACGAGGTCGTGCTCGACATCGTGTCCGGCGAAGTAAAGAGCGGACAGACGATGACGCTGCGCGTCGCCGAGGTAAGGAAGGACGCCGGGAACTCGCCGCTGAACGAGGGGCAGGTCGTCCTGTCCGCCTCCGGTACGGCGAGAGATGCGATTGCGGGGCTGGAAGTCGGCGACGAATTGACGGCGAGCTTCCAGTTGAGCGGCGAGTGGGCGGACGTAGAGCTCGCGATCGGGGGGCAAGGACCGCTGGTGAAGGACGGGGTCGTGCAATCGGGCGTCGGTCCCGGAGGCGTGCATCCCCGAACGGCGATCGGCACGAAGGCGGACGGCTCGATCGTGCTGTTCGAGATCGACGGCCGCGCGCCGAAATTCAGCGAAGGCGTCGAAACGGAAGAGCTCGCGAAAATCCTGAAGGACATCGGCGTCGTGAACGCCATGAACCTTGACGGCGGCGGGTCGTCCACCTTCGCGGCGAAGTTGCCCGGCACGTCGGCCGTGAAGATGCTGAACCGCGGATCGGACGGCGGCGAACGGAAGACGGGCAACGGGCTGCTGCTCGTGAATACGGCGCCCGAGCTCGGCGTGCCGGCGAAGCTGGTCGTTCAGCCGAACGCGGAGCGCGTGCTGAAGGGATCGTCGTTCGCGTTCCAAGCGGCGGCGGTCGATGCGAACGGACATCCGGCGCCTTACGCCGGGGAGACGACGTGGAGCGCGGATCCGGCGATCGGCTCGTTCGCGGCCGGCGGCACGTTCGTCGCGAGCGGCGCCGGCGCCGGGACGATCCGCGCCGCGGCGAACGGAGGCGAGCTGCAGGGCGTCGGGGAGGTCGAGGTCGTCGAGACGTTGACCGCGCTCCGATTCCCGGACGCGGCGAGGACGTTCGCGCCCGGCCAAACGGCGCAGCTCGCCGTCACCGCGCTGCGGAACGGGCAAGTCGTCCGCGCGAGCAACGACAGCTTCGAGTGGCGCGTCGAAGGCGAGATCGGCGCGATCGACTCGAACGGCGTGTTCACGGCGTCGAACGGCAACGGTTTGTCCGGCAAAATTTACGTCCGGCACGGAGAGATCGAAACGTCGATGGACGTCGCCGTCGGCATTCCGCCGGCGATACTGGAAGATTTCGAGCTGGGCATCGGCAAATACGTCGCGGGCGGCGCCGCATACAACACCGTTCGCATCTCGGAGGTGACGGACCCGGATTACGTCCGTTTCGGCAGCCGCGCGGTGAAGCTGGAATACGACTTCACCGGCAAGACGGGGACGTCGGGCGCGTACTTGCAAGCTTCGTCCGTTGCGAACCGCATTGCCATTCCGGGATACCCTCTCAAGCTCAGCATGTGGGTATACGGCGACGGGAAGAAGCATTGGCTACGCGCACAGATGCGGGACGGCAACAACGCGGCCGTGCCGCTCGACTTCACGAATCAGACGGTCGGAGTCGATTGGATCGGCTGGAAGTACCTCGAAGTGAACGTACCGCAAGGGCGAGCGCTGCCGCTCAGCTTGGACATGCCGGTACGATATATGGAAACGAACAACGCAAAGAAAGACGCCGGGGCGATCTACATCGACAACATCCGCGCGCTGTACGGGCCGGTGACGGAGGACCGGGACCCGCCGATCATCAAAAACATGTATCCGGCAGAAAACGCGACGGTGACCGACGCGGCGCCGACGATTCGGGTGAACGCCGAAGACGCGGGATATGACCCGTCTACGTCTCCGGGAACGACGCTGATCGACCCGGAGAAGATCCGCGTATACGTCGACGACGCGCTCGTGCCGCACGGCTTGTATCCGCCGGAAGGTCTAATTACGTATAAACCGACCGTTCCGTTGACGGAAGGCCGCCATAAGGTGAAGGTCGCCGTCCGCGACCTCAGCGAAAACCAAACGATTCGCGAATGGTATTTCAACGTTAACCTGGGCTCGCCGCAGCTGCTGTATTCGACGCCGGACGTCGTCTACGCGGGCGGAACCTACACGCTGGATTTGAGAGCGACGAAGACGCACCTGTTGCGCGGCGGCCATATCGAGTTCCGCTTCGATCCGGCGAAGGTGGACAATCTAGAGGTCGTACGCGGCGCCAAGCTGTCGGCTGAGCAGCTGACGTCCGTCGTCGATTCGGCATCGGGCGTCGTGCGCATCGAGCTTGCGAACGTTAACGGCGCAGGATTGACCGAAGCGGACGTCATCGCCAGCGTTCGCTATACGGTGAAGCCCGGGGCGGTCGGACCGATCGGGCTGGAGAGCGTGGACGAAGACGTCTCGGCGACGAACACGATTACGTTCGTGTCCGGCTCGGTATGGCGGACGGACCGAGACGCCCCGACGCCGTTCGTCGACGTATCGCCGACCTCTACGGTGCGCGCAGAGCTGAAGCTGCGGTGGAACCATGCCGCGATCGGGCTCGGGTACCCCGCCGCTTTCGCCATCGAACGGAATGGGGAGCGCCTCGAGGGCGCGAAGCTTCTCGTCGACGGCGTCGAAGTACCGGGTGCGGTAAGCGACGCCTCCGGCACGCTCGTAACGACGGCGGCGACGCTCGAAGCGAAGACGTACACGGTCCAGGCGGCGCACGGAACCGCGTACAGTCCGGTCATGACGCTGAAGGTCGCGCCGCCGGTCGGCACGGCGACGCCGAAAAATATAAGCGTCACGATGGGCGACGATCCCGCGACATCGCGGCGGCTGACATGGCACACGCATCCGGATACGACCGGCACGGTCGTCGAGTGGGTGAAAGCGGACGCGTTCGCCGGCTTCGAAGCGCCGAACGTCGCGCGCACGGAAGGGACGAGCGACATTTACAACACGAACAACGACGGCACGTACCGCGTGCACAAAGCGGCGTTGACGGGGCTCGAGCCGGATACGGTTTATATGTACCGCGTCGGTGACGGCTTAGGAAATACGAGCGAGGCCGGGACGTTCCGGACGTCGGCTGCCGCTGGCGATTCGCTGAAATTCCTGTTTTTCGGCGATTCCCAAGCGGCGACCCTCGACGGGTTCCAGCGGTGGGGCGACGTCTTGAGCGCGGCGACGGCCGCGGAGCCGGACGCGGAACTGTTAATCCATGCAGGCGATATGGTCGACCACGGCCACGAGCAGGAACAGTGGAACATGTGGTTCGCCGTCGCGCAGCAGCAGCTTATGAACCATACGCTCGTACCGCTCGTCGGCAACCACGAAGTGACGGGGACGAACGGAACGGGAGACTACCTCGCTCATTTCAACAACCCGCTGAACGGGGCGCCGAGCGCGAAAGGGACGAACTTCTCGTTCGATATCGAAAACACGCACTTCGTCGTGATGAACACGGAACTGTCGCTCGAGTCGTTCGAGGAACAGGCGGCTTGGTTGGACCAAGACTTGCAGGCGTCCGATCAACCGTGGACCGTCGTCTTGTTCCACCAAGGTCCGTACGGCAGCATGTACGCCAACACAAGGGTACAGCAGCTGTGGGTGCCGCTGTTCGACAAGCACGGCGTCGATCTGGTGATGAACGGGCACGACCACATTTATTTGCGAACATACCCGATGAAAGGCGGGGCACCCGTCGCCGAGGGCGAAGGGACGCGGTACGTCATCGGCGGTTCGAGCGGTCCGAAGTTCTACGCGTGGACGCCGAAGCCTTGGCAGGAGAAGGTATACGCCGAGGAAAAGCAAATTTATACGGTCGTGGAGATCGATGGCGGTAAGCTGACCGTTGTCGCTCGGCTTCCGAACGGCGAGGAAGTAGATCGGTTCGATATGGTCAAAATGCCTCCGCCGAAAAGCGTAACGATTCACGCGCCGGCAGCGGAGCTTGCGGTCGGCGAGCAAATGCAGCTGCAGGCGTCGGTGCTGCCCGAAGGGGCGGCCCAAGAGGTGCTGTGGGACATCGTCGCGCAGTCGCCGGAAGGCGCCGCAACCATCGATGCGCAGGGACTTGTCACCGCGTGGAAGCCGGGCGCCGTCACCGTTCGCGCGACGTCGGCAGCGAACCCGTCCGTTTACGCGGAAACAACGCTGACGGTGCCCGATGCCATTGCCTCGATCGCGTTCGCGGGCGCCGGGGAGCTGAAGGTCGGTCAGCAGGACGCGACCGTGACCGAGGCGGTCTACCTCTCGGGCGCGAGGTTCGTCGTCGCGGAGGGCGTGACGTACGCCAGCTCGAACCCGGACGCCGCGGACATCGACAGCAGCGGCGTCGTTACGGCGAAAGCCGTCGGCACGACGGTGCTGACTGCCGTCTACGGCGAGATGTCCGCATCTTACACGCTGACCGTGCTGCGGGAGGACCCGGCACGCATTAAGATCGTGGCGCCTGCCGCCTTGCAGACGGGCTATGAACAGCGGCTCGTCGTGAAGGCCCACTATGCGGACGGGACGGAAGCGATGCTGAACGAGGAGCTTAGCTTCGCAAGCAGCGATCCGTCCGTCGCCGCGGTATCCGCCGACGGCGTCGTTACGGCGCTGCGCGAGGGGGAAGTCGTCATTACGGCCGCGTACCGCACGTTCGTCGACGAGTTGAGGCTGAAGGTGCACGAGACACCGAGCGCCGGGAAGAAACCGGATAAACAGTAAACGACCGATTTGCAGAAGGATCGCCGCGAAAAAGCAGCGGTCCTTCTTGCGTTGCGATCATCTTTAGATTAACAAAATATCGTTAAAGCCGGCGCGAGGCAGATAACCGACTTGCCCGGTCGCCGACACCTGAACTTGGTCGTAGATTTGAAGACCGCCTCGCGGTCCTTCTTCGTTCGTCGCGCTCGGAATATTCCATCGCAGCGATATCACGTGGGCGCCTTCCGGGAGCGGCACGGCGGAAGACTGTAGATTCGGTTCGGCGTATAAGGTTTGATCCGCGATCGAGACGTGCAGCCGCTTGGAGAACCGCTGCACCGCCGACAGCCTTCGCAGGCCGAGACGGGCGAGCCTTGCGACGTCGGCGTCGGGGTCGTTCGCCGCCGCCTCCAAAGCCGCGCGCGCCGCGAACCCGGCGCCGATGCGCCCAAGGCTCATGACGGCGTAATAGCGCACCGTCCGGCAGGAATTCCTCAGCAGGCGGACGAGGTACGGAACCGCCGTTTCCCCGAGCGTTTCCCATTGGAACGAGCCGATATAATAGATGCCGTGCTCTTGCAAAGACGACAGCTGGCATGCGGACTCCTCGGCGGTCGTCTCCCACGAGCGAAGCAGCTCCGCGGGGTTCGGCTGCGGAAATCCTACGATGATTTCGTTGCCGACATAAATAAGATTGGGGTCGGCGATCCGGTTTGCCGCCGCCAGACTGGACACCGTCTGCCCGAACTTGGGAGCTAAACAGGACAGCGTGTCTCCGTACTGAATGACGTAAGAGGGAAAC
The DNA here is from genome assembly GCF_035645195.1 of Paenibacillus sp. Classification (NCBI taxonomy): domain Bacteria; kingdom Bacillati; phylum Bacillota; class Bacilli; order Caryophanales; family Paenibacillaceae; genus Paenibacillus; species Paenibacillus sp. The sequence goes on from NZ_DASQNA010000045.1 coordinate 93,066, forward strand.
CCGCCCGCTCTCGGGTATTCGATGCCCGGGTCCGGAATCAATAAAGGTTGGCCGACGAAGATGAGGTTGGGGTTGCAGATGATATTAGCCTCTAAAATCGTCGACACCGTTGTGCCGAAGCGGGCCGCGATGCCCGACAAATGATCGCCGCGCCTTACAACGTACAGCATTCGCATTCTCCTCTCTTGCCTATATCGTATTCAGCCCAGCAGGAGAAGTTCGAGGCGGGAGGTTACGAAAATTTACAATGGTCGACCCATAATTTACTATATTAAATATAGCGTCGAGCCATAGAGTGCGCGGCTGCGATTACTAGAACCATTAACTTCTAAGAGGTGACCAGCTTGGCAAAGCAGACAGCGCTCATAACGGGAGCAAGCAGCGGGTTCGGGCTGCTCGCGGCGATCGAGCTGGCGAAAGCCGGCGTCGCGGTCGTTGCGGGCGTCAAAGAGCGGGACGAGATCGACCTTGTGATCGGCGAAGCCGGGAAGCATAACGTCTCGGAACGGATCGACGTCGTAAAACTGGATGTGACGATTCCCGAAGAGGTCGAGAGCGTCAAAGAATACGTCCTATCTACATACTCGTCGCTGGATTTTCTAATCAACAATGCGGGAATTTCCATCGGGGGGGCGGCGGAGGACGTATCGATGGAAGCGTACAGGCTGCAATTCGAGACGAACGTCTTCGGCGCGATCGCCGTGACGAAAGCATTCGTTCCGACGATGCGGAACAATCGGAAAGGGAAAATCATCAATATGGGCAGCTTCAGCGGCTCCTTCGCGTTCCCGGGCTTGACGCCGTATGCCGCTTCCAAATACGCCTTGCGGGGGTTCAGCGAATCGCTGCGGTTAGAGCTGCTTCCTTTCCAAGTATACGTAAGCTTGATCGAGCCCGGCTCGTACAAAACGGGAATATGGGATAAGGGCCTCAAGGAAATGAACCTGGACGTTCACGACGATTACAAGAAAATGATGCTGATGGCGCAGCAAGGCTCGACGTTGGCGAAAACAAGCGGCGGGGATCCGATCGAAGTAGCGAGCTTGATCAAGCGGATCTGCTTCGAACCAAAGCCGAAGTTTTATTACCCGATCGGGCGGGGCATCAAGACGATGCTGTTTTTAAAACAAGTGCTGCCCTGGTCTTTCCTCGAGGCGGTCATTACCAAGAAATCCTCATAACGCTATATGTCCCGCTCGCATCCGGCGAGCGGGATTTTTTGCGCCTATTTCGCCGCGCACCTATCTGGGCTCCTGTGCATAGGATGCAAGCAGCAAAGGTGGTGAATCGCTTGAAGGCTGACAACGGCGCACACCGTTCCTCCCCGATGGATGTCGCCATGCTGGAGTGGAGAAAGGAGGAGCGCAAGCGGATAAGTCAACGATGGCTTACGATCGCGTCGCCGATTTTTATTTTAGCGCTTTGGGAAATGCTTTCGCGCACTTCCTTGATCGATCCGCGCTTCTTCCCGCCGCCTACAAGCATCGTGCGGACGTTCTGGGAGCTTGCGGTCAGCGGCTCGCTCTTCACCCATATCGGCGTCAGTTTGACCCGGATCGCGCTCGGGTTTTTGGCGGGCACGATTCCCGGGGTCGTCCTGGGCCTGCTCATGGGCATGTATCGGCCTTTCCGGTCGTTCTGCTCTCCGCTGCTCATGGCGCTCATGCCGATCCCGACCTTGGCCTTGATGCCGCTCATCCTGATCGTCTTCGGCATCGGCGAGACGTCCAAGGTGATGACGATCGCCGGCAGCGTCTTCTTCCCGGTCGTGATCAATACGGCCGCCGGGGTCGCGAACATCGACCGGTCGTACATCGACGTCGCCCGAAATTACGGCGCGGGCCCGAGCCAATTTTTCCTTCGAATCGCACTGCCGGGGGCGCTTCCGCTCATGTTGGAAGGCGTGCAGATGGGGCAGGCGATCGCGCTGCTGACGATCGTCGCCGCCGAAATGATCGGCGCGAATCAAGGCATCGGCTACTTGATTTGGAGTTCCTACAAAGTGTTTAACTTTCATCCGATGTACGTCGGCCTCATCCTGATCTCTTTCTTCGGGTACACGTTCTCCATTTTACTGCGCTGGCTGCAATCGAAGCTGGTGCCGTGGCAGTAGTGAGGAGGGGAAAAAGGTGTCGGAGCAGCCCAAAATTACCGTACGCGAATTGACGAAAGTGTTTTACAAAAAGGACCGGCACGTCACCGCGCTGGATCGCGTCTCCCTAGAGGTGGCGGAAGGGGAGTTCGTCTGCTTGGTCGGCCCGAGCGGCTGCGGCAAAACGACGCTGCTCCGCATCCTCGCGAACCTGGAAACGCCGAGCTCCGGCCAGGTGACGATTCGGCGGACCGACGAAAGCAAGCCGCTGCAGTCGATGATTTTTCAGGAAAACGGCATCTTGCCATGGATGACGGTGCGGGAGAACGTTGCCTTCGGTCTTGAAATGAGGAGGCTGCCGAAGCACCTCATTCGGGAGCGGGTCTCGTATTACTTGGATAAAGTGGGGCTGAGCCAATTCGCCAAGCTGTATCCCAAAGAGCTGTCGGGCGGGATGAAACAGCGGGTGAGCATCGCGCGGGCGTTCGCCAACGATCCGGAGCTGCTGCTGATGGATGAACCGTTCGCGGCGCTCGACGAGCAAAACAAATTCATTCTGCAGCAGGAGCTTCTGAACATCTGGGAGGAAGACCGCAAGACGGTCTTATTCATTACACATAGCATTGACGAGGCGCTGATGCTGAGCGATCGCATTTTACTGCTGTCGGCGCACCCGGGCACCATCGCGGGCGAAGTGCGCGTCGACCTCCCCCGGCCGCGGACGATGGAGCAAATTCGGGCGAATGCGCAAACGTCGGAAGCGTTCATACACATATGGAACCATTTGCAGCGGGAAGTCCAAAGTTCGAGATGAACGGAAAGGAAGAACGTCCAATGAAAAAATGGGGTATTGCGTTCGTATCCGCAGCGTTGATCGGAGTCGCCCTCCTGGCGGGGTGCGGTTCGACGGATCGGCCGGCGGCGCCGGTCGGCGAAGGGGCTCCGGCCGGAGGCGATTTGGCGCCGCTTCGGGAGAAGACGAAGGTGCTCATCGCGGAGGACGGGGCCGCATCCGGGGCAGGCTTTTACATCGCGGAGAGCAAAGGGTATTTCGCCGAGTACAATATCGAAGTCGAATTTGCTACGTTCGCCAACAGCGACGAAATGCTTCCGGCGCTCGCGACGGGGGAGATCGACGTAGCCGGCGGCGTCTCTACCGCCTCGTTCTTCAATTCGATCGCGCAAGGCATCGACGTTCGCATGATCGCCGACAAAGGGCATAACCGCAAAGGGGCTTCCTATTTCACGTTCGTAATCGACAAAGAGCAGGAAGGTCTTATTACGGATTACAAAGATCTTAAGGGCAAGCGGGTCGCCGTTTCCTCGGAGAACGGAGTGGACGATTACATTTTCCAGCAAATGCTCGATCATGCCGGGCTGACCCGGGAAGACGTCGAGTTCGTGCTCATTCCGGATTTCGCCAACATGCTGGCCGGCATGCAGACCGATTCGTTGGACGCGGCGCTGCAGATCGAACCGCTCATCACGCGGGGCGAAGCCGAGGGGATCCACGTCAAGTTCCTGGACGCTACGGATTTCGCGCCGGAGGCGCAAATCGCGATGGTGCTCGCTTCTCCCGAGTTCGTGACCGAAAAACGCGACGTCGCGGTTCGGTTCATGGCGGCATACTTGAAGGGGCTGCGCGATTACAACGATGCGTTCGTGAAGGGCCGGGGAGACAAGGCCGAAGTCATCCGGATCATGACGGAATATACCGCCTTGAAAAATCCCGAGCTGTGGGAGCAGGTGAACGTGACGGGGCTCGATCCGAACGGGAACATGTTCGTCGACGACATCAAAGCGCAGTACGAATGGTATAAAGCGAGAGGCGCGCTGATTCGGGACATCGACATCGAGGCGGCCATCGATACGAGCCTCGCGAAGGAAGCGGTCGAGATTCTCGGCGAGTACTAAGCATTCGGCGAATGCGCCTGCCGGTACTGCCTCGGCGAAAGGCCGGTGTGTTTTCGGAACGCGCGGTTGAAGAAGCTGACGTCTTGAAAGCCGGAGCTGTAGGCGACGTGAATGATTTTGGCGTCCGTCGTCTGCAGCAGCCGGCAGGCGTGTTCGATTTGAAGCGACTGTTTGTAGTCCATGAGGGACATACCGGTCGCTTTTTTGAATTTGGCGGTGAACGACGAGACGCTCATGCCGCAGCTGGCGCTCAGCTGGGACAGCGTCAGCGGCTGGCGGAAATGATCCCGCACGAAATGGACGATCGATTCGATCCATTCGTCGCGGACGGGCGGCAAGCCGATCGGCCGATCGGGATCCTCGTAAAACCGGTTCAGCAGCACCAGGCATTCGATCCAGCGCGATTTGATGATCAACCGATACCCGGTCCGCCGTTCTTCGAACTCTTGGGCGATCGCGTCGAGGTGGCCTTCGATGTCCGCCCGCTGGCGGGGGCGCAGCGCGAAATGCGGGACGAAGGACGCTTGCTTGCGCAAGAACGGCGCGAGGAAGAACGAACGGATGATGGCGGGCATGTCGAGCAGCGCGTCGAACTCCTTTTGCAGCAGTTCCTTCTTAAAGAGGACATTGTACAGCACGGTCTCCTCCGACGCGGAGCCTTCATAGCTGTGATACGTCTGGGGTTCCAGCACGAACACGTCGCCCGTGTTCAGCACGTACCGATGCTGCGCCATATCGTGAACCGCGCCGCCCTGAACGACGTAGACGAACTCCAAAAAGTCGTGCGTATGCGACGGGATTATTTCCCCTCTTCGGATGCAGTAGCGCTGGATAAAAAACGGAAATGCATCGTCCTCGAAAAACGCCGTCCCCTTCAATACCGATTCCATTGGGCCCTCCCGTTGACTGCCGCTTCGCGGAGCGGAGATACATTAAGTATACTCTAAAATTGTAACGTATTGGAGACTTTTCAAGCCTGGGCGGCGGTTTCAGCCTTCAAGCGCATCCTCTTCTTGAAAACATGCATTCCATAACGTATACTTAATTCAAGAAACGGAGCGTGCTAACGATGAAAACGGATAAGACCCCGATGTACCAAACGATCGTAGACGATTTGAAACAAAAAATCGCCGCCGGCGCCTTCCCGCTGCACGAGCCGCTCCCGACGCAGGTGGAATTCGCAAGAATTTATAATACAAGCGAAATTACGACACGCAGAGCGTTGACCGAGCTCGCTAACGAAGGCTACATTTACCGCGTGCGCGGCAGAGGGACGTTCATCCGGCTGGAGCCCGACGGGAAGCCCAAGGAGAAGCCCGTCGCCCTGGAGCGCATATACCTTGCGCATTCGTCGATTTCGTTGCAGACGTTCAACCATCGGTTCTATAGCGACCTGCTGGTCGGCATTCAGGAAGTGTGCGACGAAAATATGGTGAAATTTCATTTGTGGGATGTCGGTTCCGCCGCTTCGCTGCCGGAGAAGGACGACCGTACCGGCTATATCGTGCTGCCGAACGCAGGGATGAATCCGGACATTTTGCGCAGGTGGAAGACGGAGGAGCGCAAGCTCGTCACCGTCCATTTCTTTTATCCGCAGCTGCAGATTCCTTATGTAATCGTCGATAACCTTACCGGCGGCTTCCTCGCTACGCAGCATCTGCTGTCGCTCGGCCATCGCAGAATCGGAATCGTCTTGACCGGGAAATCGGCGCTCGAGATGAACCAGGAATTCACGCTGCGCCTCCAAGGGTATCGTCTGGCGCTGTCGCAATACGACGTCGAGTTCGATCCGAATCTCGTGGCGGTCATCGAGGCGGAGGAGGAGCACGCGGAGATGGGCTACGCCGGCGCGCATAAATTGATGTCGCTCGACCCGCCGCCGACGGCGCTGTTCGTGACGAGCGATTTCAAGGCGGCGGGAGCGCTGCAGGCGCTGAAGGATCGAGGGATGCGCATCCCGGAGGACGTCAGCGTCGTCGGTTACGACGATACGCTGACGAGCCCGTTCTTCGAGCCGGCGCTGACGACCGTGAACCAAAATACGACCGCGGTCGGGCGGCGCGCCGCGGAAATGCTGCTGTTCGAATGGCGGCAAGCCGAATCCGGCAAGCTGCTGAAGGACGAAATCGTGCCGAAGCTCGTCGTGCGGGACAGCACGTCGGAGTTCGAGCCGTAAAGCGGCTGCTAGACATTTCAGATGTTTCAATATCGCAGGCGACGGTCTTCCGACCGGCGTCTGTTTTTTTCATTTTTTCCCAAAGAAACGGTTGATCTATTTTTAATAAAGTATATAATGAATATTAAACGTATACGTTATTTTGCAAACCCAATACATAAGGGGGGATGAGCTTGGGCAACCGGTGGCAAGCCCAGTGGATATGGGCCGCTCATGACGGCCCGCCCCACAACATCTATGTGGAAGCGAGAAAAACGTTCACGCTTGCCGACGGCTCTTGGCGATCCGCGGCGATCCGCGTTTCCGCAAACCAGGAGTACATTCTGTACGTTAACGGTACGGAGATCGGCAGAGGACCTTCGCCGAGCGACAACGCGTGGAAGTATTACGATTCCTATGATATCGCGCCTTTGCTTCGCCCCGGGAGCAATACGATCGCGCTGCTGGCGTACAATTTCGGCGACCAAGCGATCGTCACGCAGCAGCTGCAAGGGCCGGGCGGCTTGATCGCCGAGGCGGACATCTCCGCGGCCGGCGGCGAGCGCATCGTCGTCGGCACGGACGGTTCATGGAAGGCGCGGCGTTCTCGCCGCTGGGTCGAAAGCGTCAGCCGGCTGCATCTGTGGGGCGGGTTTCGCGAGATGTATTTGGCCGAGCGGGAGGACGGCTGGGAGCGGCCCGAGTACGACGACGGGCATTGGCCGGACGCGGTCGTCGTCTCGGCCGCCTGCGATCCGGCCGGGCCGTGGCCGCGGCTGCTGCCGAGGGACATACCGTTCCTCTCGCGGGAACGGCATGCGCCGCAGTTGATCGCCGGCAGCGAGCCGTTCGGCGGCCGCATCGAGCGCGCGGACGCGCTGCTGGCGGACGCGTCCCCGCACGGGACCGGCGGGGGTATGACGCTGGACGCGTCGCGCCCGGGCTCGTTCCCGGCGGTGACGTTCGATTTCGGCAAGCAGCGGGTCGGCTATATGGAGCTGGAGGTGACGGCGCCGGAGGGAGGCGTCCTGCAGCTGCACTACGGAGAATCGCTCGATATGGCGCTGCACGACACGTTCTTCTTGAAGCGCGGAGCGAATACGCTGCGCCCGTTCGGACGGCGCGCCTTCCGCTACGTTAAGACGGTGGCGCAGGCGACGCCCGCGCCGGTCGTCGTCGAACGATTCGGCGTCCAATCCGTCGGCTATCCGTTCGTAAGGTCCGGCGCGTTCCGCTGCGACGACGAGCTGCTGAACCGGATTTGGGAGACGGGACGTTACACGACGATGCTGAACAGCCAAGATCATCTGGAGGACTGCCCGCTGCGCGAGAAAGCGCTGTGGGTGGTCGACGCGATCGTCATGGGCAAAGTGATTTACCAAACGTTCGGCGATACGGCGCTGCTCCGCAAATGCTTGCTGCAGGGCGCCCGCATTCAAAACGAGGACGGCTCGATCCCGGGAACGGGTCCCGAGCGGAATACGTTCCTGCTGCCGGATTTTTGCGCGCATTGGCTGTCCGGCGTCGCCGATTATTGGCGGTACGCGGCGGACGAGGCGTTCCTGCGCGACGTGTGGCCGGCGGCGCTTCGATTGATCGACTGGTTCGAAGCGCAGGAGGACGAGAACGGCATCTTCTCCGGGGCCGACCGGGACGGCTGGTGGTGCTTCATCGACTGGTCGGACGATTTGGATAAGCGCGATCAAGTCGCGGCCGTCTCGTGCCTCCAGCACAAAATGTACGCGGACGCCGCCGAGCTGGCGGAAGCGCTCGGAGACCGCGCGTACGCGGAACGGTGCCGGCGGAAGGCGGGCACGCTGCGCGAATCGATCCGCGCTCGCTTCCGGCATCCGGAGCGAGACGCGCTCGCCGATTGCCGGACGAAGGACGGCTTGTCGGACAGCGTCACGGCGCAAACGAATTTCATGGCCATTTGGACGGGCGTGACGACGGCGGACGAGGCGGTTCGGTTCCTGACGGACACGTACTTGGCCGATCGCTGCCCGCCGATCAAAGGGGCATTCTTTTACCACATCGTGTTGGAGACGCTGTTCGACTACGGCTTCGTCGACGCCGCGCTGGAACGCATTCGCTCGTTCTGGGGCGAAATGCTGCGCCGCGGGGCGACGACGTGGTGGGAGACGTTCGACCCGGCGACGCCGCACAGCGCGATCCCGAGCCCGTACCAAGGCAATACGCCGACCTACCTGGCGGATCATATTCCGGTCAGCCACTGCCACGGCTGGGGAGCGTCTCCCACATACCTGCTGACGCAGCGGGTGCTGGGCATCGACGCGTCGCGGCTTTGTACCGGCACGCTGGCGTTCGTTCCGCAGCCGCCGAGCGGCATGGCATGGGCGGAAGGGGCGGTGCCGACTCCTTGGGGGGACGTCGCGGCGAGGTGGGAGCGCAAGGCGGACGGCGCCGTCGTCTTCGAAGCGGAGCTGCCCGCCTCGCTCGAATGGGGCAGCCCGATCCTCAGGCAGCCGTCGACGACGATCGCGTCGAAAGACCGGATCCGCGTGCGAGGACTCGTGCCGGCCGACGACGCCGCCCCGCTGGGCGCCGGCACGGCGGCGGAGGCTTCCCCGTAACGGCAGGTATGCATTGATCGGTTTTTGAAATAAGTATATAATTGTTAATAAATGTATACGTTTAATGCCAAAAAGTATTTTGGTTTCCGCCGTCCCGCCGCTCGTTACACGCAATCATGAAAACGCTTAACCAACCCCAGTCTTTGCGTACGATTACCGCAAAAAGGAGAGGTCAGCGCATGAAATGGAACAAACGGCTTTCCCCGCTGCTCGCCGTACTGCTGACGGCAACATTGATCGCGGCTTGCACGAATTCCGGCGGGGAAGCGACCCCGCAGCAGCCCGTCCCCGAGGAACAACCCGCCCAACAACAGGAACCCGCCGCACCCGCTCCCGCCGCCGAGACGGAAACGAAGACGGAGCTGGAGGGGACGATTCGCATCTCGCTCCCGAACGCCTCCGCTTCCGTTTGGAACGCAGTCGCCAAAGCGTACATGGAGAAGCACCCGAAGGTGAACGTCGTCGTCGACAACAAGCCGCTCGAGGGCTACCGGGAATGGCTGACGGCGCAGTTCGCGGCCGGCACGCCGGACGTCGATTTGGTCGTTACGAACGAAGTCGCCTCCCTGCACGAGAACGGCAGCTTCGTCGATTTTTACCCGTTCTTCGAGAAAGTCAACCCGTATACCGGGAAGAAGTGGAAGGAAAGCCTCGACCTCGACGCCATGGGCATCAATTTGGCGAACGTCGGGGCGGACGACCACATGTACATGTTGAACTTCGAATCGGTGCAGATCGTTTGGGTGTACAATAAAGAAATTTTCGCGTCCGTCGGCATTCAGGAGCCGCCGAAGACGTTCTCGCAATTGATCGAAGCCTTCGAGAAAATCAAGGCGGCCGGCTATACGCCGCTCGCGCTCGCCGGCAACTCCCATTCGATGTGGAGCGGGCAGGCCGGCTGGCTCGTCCGCATTTACGCCGACCAATATATGCGGGATTCGATCCATGTCGTCCGCTCGCAGCCGGAGGACTACACGTACCTGCCCGAGATCGACGACGCCTGGACGTTCGATCCGTCGGATCCGTACAACGACTCCAACAGCAAGGTGACGAAGAACGACCTTCGCGTATGGAAGGCAATCAAGGATAAGGAAGGCCCGTTCCGCGTGGAGGGCAATCCGAAATGGGCCGCGTTCATGGAAAACTTGAAGACGCTGTTTCAATATACGCCCGACGGATTTTTCGGCGTGAACGACGAACAGGCGTACAGCTTGTTCCTGACCGGCAAGGCGGCGACGATGATGAGCACGCCGGGCTCGTTCTGGCAGCTGCCGAAAGATTTCGCGAGCGAGGAGAAAGCAGGCGCGCAAGGAGGCGTGAAGCCGTTCGAATACGGATTCTTCAATATGCCGTCCATGGAAGGCGCCGAAGTGATGGCCCCCGCTCGAACGATCCACATTCCGATCGGCTTCTACAGCTTCGTCGCGAAGGACGCGAAGCAGACGGAGCTCGACATCGATTTCATGATGTATTTGACGAGTCCGGAGGGCTACAAGGTGTACTTGACCGCCATTCAAAACAGCCAAGACGCGGCGCTCGCCGGCGCGCCGGCGCTGAGGGATATCGAGCTGCCCGAAGAGATGGCGGCGGCGTTCGCGAATTTCGAGGCGATCGGCAATACGGAAGGGTTCCCGAGCGCGGCGAACTCGCTCGCCCGCGGCGTGTGGGACCACCAGCCGTCGGTGCAGGATTGGGTCGGCTTGGTGCAGCGGTATTTCGGCGGCCAGGTGACGACGGAGCAGTATTTGACCGAATATCAGGGCATCGTCGACAAATATTTGGCGCCGGCGATGAAGGAGAAGAAGCTGGAGCTTACGGATCTCGAGCATCCGGAGCGAAGGCCGCCGGAACGAAATTAAAGAGCGGACGCGCGGCGTTCGTCCGAAGGATGACCTTCGGGCGAACGGCGCCCGCCTGCGCGGAAAGGAGGAACCGCGAAGATGGCGTTACGCAGCAAGCAAGCGCTCGTCGCGATGTGGATCGTCTTCAGCGCCGTCTTCACGTTCGCGGGAGCGGCTTCGGGGAACGCCGCCGCCTGGACGCTGGACGCGGCGGAGAACGTCACGTCGCTGTCGGTGTCCGCGGACGGCGGCCGCATCGCGGTCGGCAGTTACGGCGCCAAGGCGTATTCGTTCGGCGCGGACGGTACGCCGCAATTCGCGTTCGAGGCGCGCAACGTCGTGACCGGAGTGGCGTTCCTCGGGGACGGCAGCCTGCTCGTCTCTTCGGATGACCGGCGGCTGTACAAATTGGACGAAGCCGGGCGGCCGGTATGGGAGAAGGATGCGAAGCGCCAGGTGAAAAGCGTCGCCGCGTCGCGGGATGGCGCGACGTCCGCGTATATCGCGCAGGGGCAGCCGGCCGTCTTCTTCATCGACCCGGCCACGGGCGAGACGGTGCGGGAATCGGATATCGGCATCGCGCCCGCGCAACTGAGCGTCTCGCCCGCCGGACGCTATGTCGCGGCGGGGGCGGCGGACCAGTACGCGTACGTGATGGACGCCGAAGGACTGCTGCTGCGGCGCATGGGCGTGACCGGCTCGATCGAGGCCGTGTCCGTGACGGACGACGGCACGGTCGCCGTCGGAACGTCGCGGAACGAGATCGTCATCTTCTCGCCGGATGGGGCGGCGTCGGCCGCGATGACCGCGAAGGACGTCGTCACCGACGTCGCATTGTCCGAGGACGGGGCGTTCGTCGCGGCAGCGGATTATTCCGGCAACGTCTATTTGTTCTCGCGGGACGGCCGGACGCTCTGGTCGTCCCGGATCGACGGCGCCGGCCGGCAAGTCGCGTTCAACCGCGAGGCGACCGCGCTGTACCTCGGCTCGGGCGCCGGGACGGTGCATGCGTACGACGTCGCAGGCGCGGTCGCCTCCGCGAAGAGCGGCGCAGCCGTCCGCACGGCGGCGATCGTCTTCGCGGCCGCGGCGGCTGCGGCGCTGCTCGGCGGCGGGCTGCTCGCGCTGAAGCGCAAGCGCAAGCTAAGCGTGTTCGTCGAGGCGTGGCGCGCGAGATACGTGTACGCGGCGCTGTTGCCGAGCTTCGCGCTGATCTTCGTGTTCCTGTATTACCCGGCGTTCTCCGGGTTGTTCCACTCGCTGTACGATTGGAATCCCGGCGGCCGGACGGTATTCGTCGGGCTCGCCAATTTCGAGCGGATGGCGAACGACCCGTACGTGACGAAAGGTCTCGGCAACTTGGCGCTGCTGATCGTCACCGGCCTCGTGAAGACGCTCGTACCGCCATTGATCGCCGCGGAGCTGATTTACCATCTGCGGAACAAGCGGGCGCAGTATGGGTACCGGACGCTGTTCGTCGCGTCCATGGTCGTCCCCGCCGTCGCCGGGCTGCTCATTTGGCAAAACTTGTACGACCCTAACGTCGGATTGATCAACAAGGCGCTCGAAGCGTTCGGGCTGCCGGGACATGCGTGGCTGGGCGATCCGAACAGCGCGTTGTGGGCGGTCATTTTCATCGGCTTTCCGTTCATCGGCATCCTGCAGCTGCTCGTGTTCTACGCCGGCCTGCTCGCGATTCCGGAGGAGCTGATCGAATCGGCGAAGATGGACGGCGCCGGCCTGTGGCGCGTCATTCGTTCGATCCATCTGCCGCTCTTGTCGGGGCAGTTCAAGCTGCTGCTCATTCTGTGCCTCATCGGCGTCATTCAAGACTTCGGCGCCATCTTGATCGTGACCGGCGGCGGACCGATGGATTCGACGTACGTGCCGGCGCTGCAGATGTACTATGCGGCTACCGTATTCAACGACCTCGGGTATGCGTCCGCGCTCGGCGTCGCCATGTTCGCGGTCATTCTGGCGATTACGATCGTAAATATGAGGCTGATCAAAACCGCTCACGAGTAAAGGAGGAGGCCGAATGACCATCGCAAGAGCCCAAGCCCGATCGACGCCGGAGGCTCGGCGGAGACGGTCTCCCGTCTCGTCCGCCGGGCAGCTCGCGGCGCATGCCGCGCTCGGGACGCTCGTATTTCTGACGCTCGTGCCGATCGCGTTTATGCTGGTCAGTTCGCTCAAAAGCAACGCGCAAATTCTCGGCAGCTTCTGGTCGCTCCCCGCGCCGCCTAGGTGGGGCAACTACGGCGAAGCGTACGCTGCGGTGTGGCGGTACATCGCCAACACCGTGGCGTACGCGGCGGCGGGAAGCGCTCTCGTCTGCGCATTGTCTTCGGTCTCGGGCTACGTGTTCGCGAAAAAGCGGTTTCCGGGCAAGGAAACGCTGTTCATGATGATGCTGGCCATGATGATGATTCCGGGCGTGCTTACGCTGATTCCGTCGTATGTGCTGTACAACAGCATGGGGCTGACGAACACGCCGTGGGTCATCATTATCGCGCATGCGGCCGGCGGGCAAATTTTCGGCACGTTCCTTTGCAGAAGCTACATCGCCGGGGTGCCGAACGAGCTGTTCGAAGCCGCCCGCATCGACGGAGCCCACGAAATCACCGTGTTTACGCGAGTCGTGCTGCCGCTGGCGGTGCCGATCTTGGCTACGCTGTTCATCATGCAGTCGGTGGGGATTTACAACGACTATATTTGGCCGCTGCTGACGATTCGGGACAGCTCCATCCAAGTGATCGGGGTGGGACTGACCGTGTTCGAAAACCAATTCGGCATCAAAAATATAGGCGTTCAGTTCGCCGCTTATGCACTTTCGTCGGTGCCGCTTGTGCTCATCTTCGCGTTCGGCATGAAATATTACATCCAAGGCATGACTCAAGGCGCTCTGAAAATGTAAAAGAGTAGGGAGGACATGTCGTATATGAAACCGATGAAACGAATGCTCGCGGCCGTCGCCTTGGCCGTTATAACAGGCCAAACGCTGCTTGCGGCGATTGCGTCTGCAGGCGCGTACGATCCGACGTTGACGCCTTCGCCGAACGTCGCGAGCGGCACGGCCGTCTATCCGGCTTTGACGATTAACGACTTCAACACGCCCGAAGACGTCGCGACGTGGTCGGCCGGCGAAAATACGAAGAGCGTCGCGTTCGTGACCGGCATTTTGAACGGTCCTGGAAGCGTTTACGAAGGGGCGGGGGCGCTCGAGCAGCGGCCGGAGCCGGTGAAGGTGTACGAGTGGCGCACCGTATACCGCGATTTCGCGGAGCCGCTTGATTTGTCCGGCTATCGGTATTTGGCGCTTGCCGCCAACAGCTGGGGCTGGCAGCAGGTCGATTACGTGCTCCGCATTCGCATGCACGGCGGGGACGGGGTGCACGAGTCGATCGCGCACATTCGTCCGGACGCTTGGCGCACCGTATTCGTCGACATGTCGTCGTGGGCGGGGCGGGCGAGCGTCGAGCGGCTCGAAATATCGTTCATGCAAAACTTCGATCTCGAGGGCGTGCCGCCGGGCGCGCCGGGGTACGACTTTTGGGACGGGCGGTTCCAGCTCGACGCGATTTCGGCGACGAACGTCCTCGACATGCGCTTTAGCAAGGAAGGGGACGCCGAAGGGTTCGAGGCGTCGCGCGGCGCGGTCGCGTCGACCGGCGGCAAGCTGGTCTGGACCGTCGCCGGACCGGGCGACGCGCTGACGTCGGGCTCGTTCGCCCTGCCGCTCGGGGAGCGCAACGCGATCATGCTGGCGCTCGCGAACGGCACGCCGGCCGAGCGGCTGCGAGTGCAGTGGATCACGGCGGAAGATCCGGAGTGGGATGATGCCAAATCGAAGCTGTTCGACATCGAACCGTTCGGGCAGATGAAGACGTACGCCTTGAATATGTCCGATCAGTCGGAATGGGCGGGCACGCTTCGGCAGTTTCGAATTCAACCGGTCCTTGAGGCCGGAGAAGGCGGGGTGATCCAAGTGGACGAAGCGGAATTCGGCATCATGCCGCCGCTGCCTCCGGAATACATCGGCGCCGTCGCGCCGCCGACGATTCGGGAGGACGGGGTAAGCGTCGCGCTGACGGGATCGATCGAAGCGGAAGCGGTCGGCGCGCAGAACGGCGTGCTTGCGCTATATGAGTTTCCCACGTACGCCGATCCGGCGGACCCGGCGGCCGTGCGCGAGCTTCTTGCGACGGCGCAGGCGGAGGCGAATTTCGCGTTCGCGTTCCCGCTCATGGACGGCGATCGAAGCCGACTGTACTCGAAGTTCGCGGTGGCGCTGGAGACGGAGAACGGCGAGAGCCGCTGGGTTGCCGCGCCGCAGTATATCGTCAACCCGGATGCCGTCGCGAAGCGTTCGTACCCGTTCCCCGAAGCGCGCAGCAAGAAGGGGCTGCAGGTGCAATACACGGACGACGCGGAGGAGCTCGGCATCAGCCATGCCGCGTTGAACGTCGCGTACGATCAGATGCTGTACATCGACGGGAGCCGTCCGGACCGTACGATTCCGTACGAATTCCAAGGGAAGACGTATTACTTCCGGAAGGATACGGTCGAGCGGCTCGACGGGCAAATCAAAAGCTTGTCCGACAACGATATGATCGTCTCGCTGATTCTGATCATGTACCCGAATCTCGATCCGGCGACGCCGAACCATCTCTTGATCCATCCGGATTCGGAGCCGGGCGGCATCGTGTACGCCGTGAACACGAAGACGGCGGAGGGCGTCGGCTACTACGGCGCCGTGACGAGCTTCCTCGCGGAGCGGTACACGCGCGAGGACGAAGCGTTCGGGCGCGCCGTCAATTACATCGTGGGCAACGAGATCGGCCAAAACAAAATATGGAACAACATGGGACCGAAGCTGATCCACGAGTACGTTGAAGATTATGCGCGGACGCTGCGGCTGACCGACGCGATCGTGCGCAGCCATTACGACCAGGCGCGCGTGTATATTTCTTTGGATCATTTCTGGGATGAGAACTTGCCATCGGATTCGCTATGGAAGTACGACAACAAAAACATCGTCGATTTGCTGTCCGAGCATTTGAAGGCGCACGGGGACATTCCGTGGAACATGGCGTTCCATCCGTATCCGGAAAACTTGTTCAATCCGCGGTTTTGGAACGACGAATCGGCGACCTTCGATTTCCATACGCAGCGCATCACGTTCAAAAACTTGTCCGTGCTCGTCGATTACTTGCGGCAGTCGCAGTTTTTGTACGAAGGCGACATGCGGCGGGTCATCTTGTCCGAGCAAGGATTCCACAGCTTGGACAATTCGCCGGAGGCGCAGGCGCTGCAGGCGGCGGCGTATGCGTACGCCTATTACATCGTCGAGTTTCTCGACGGCATCGACTCGTTCATCCTGCACCGCCATGTCGATCACGCGCAGGAGGGCGGCCTTAACCTCGGCCTCTGGACGAACGCGCCGGGGGAAATCGCGACGCCGTATGAAAAGAAAGCGATCTACGGCGTCTTCCGCGACATCGACACGGCAAGATCGCTCGAGGCGACGGAGTTCGCCAAGGCCATCATCGGCATCGACTCGTGGGAAGCCGCCATTCCCGGCTTCGATGCATCGCAGTTGACCGATCGGGAGGCGCCGGCGTCGTACCCGGCCGAGTTCGCGAACGCCTCGCGCCGCGAAGGCGCCTCGCAGCTGAGCGTCGCGACGTTCGAGAGCGGCACGGACGGCTGGCGGCTCGCCGACAACAGCCGGGCGGTCGCGCGGCATGCCGGCGACGCGTACGAAGGCGAGGCGTCGCTCGAGGTCCAGTTCAGCGCTCTCTCGAAAATGTGGCGCGGCGCCGACGTCGCATTCGACGCGCCGCTCGACGCGACGGAGCACCCGGCGCTTCACGTGGCGCTCAAGATCCCAGGGGAGCTCGCGGATCGCCCGTATTACGCGAAGGTGAAGGTCTACAGCGGCAGCCGCAGCGCGGAGTCCGTCGTCGCGCTGCAGCGGCCGAACGAATGGACGCACGCGATCGTCGACTTGACCGGCTGGGGCGGACTTGACTCGGTCGATCGGGTCAAGGTGTGGATGATGTCGCCGTCGCTAGCGAACTGGAGCGGAACGTTCCTGATCGACGACGTGGCGTTCCGGAAGGCGGGCGGCGCGCAGGAGGGGCGCGTCAACTTCGACGTGACGGCTGCGCTCGAGGGCGACGGTCCGCTCGGGCCCGGCGCGCAGGTGAAGGTCGCGGTCACGAACTACGACGACAAGCCGCTGACCGGGGAAATCGCAGTGTCCTCCGAGCATTTGACGTTCGCCGAGGCGGCGCTGCCGGTGAAAGGCGTGCAGACCGGGGAGACGAAGACGTTCGTGCTGACGGTGACCGCTTACACGCCTCCGGCCGACGGGCTCGTGACGGCGGCGTTCGCTTACCGGAATACGACGCTCGCGAAGACGATCGCGAAAGATAAGGAAGACGGCGAGGAGCAGGTGCCGGATGACGTCGCGCTGCTGTACAATTTCGAACGCGGCGTCGCCGGCTGGGAGCGCGGCGAGCGGGTCGCGGAGCTGCGCACCGTCGAATCGTTCCCGAACGGGCCGCACGTCCCGATACTGGGCAGCTACGCGCTGAACGCGAGAGCCGAAGCCGTTGCGGCGTCCGCGTGGAAGACGGTGCGCACGGCGCCGGTCGAGCCGATCCGCATGACCGAGGGGCGCACGTTCTTCTACCATATCAACTCGTACGGCGGCGTCCCGAACGCGACGTACGAAACGCGCGTCGTCCTGACGGGCGCGGACGGCACGAAGATCGAAGCGGTCGCGCCGATGCAGGCGGACCGGTGGAATCGGATCGAGGTGCCGATCGCCGATTGGAGCGGGAGGGACGCGGTCGCGTCGATCGAGATCGGCTTCCGCGCCGTCGGCAGCGACATGGCCTGGAATCCGGAAATCCAGTACGACTACATCGGCTACATGAAATAACGGGGCACCCGGCGAAAACCCATTGGCGAACGTTCCAATGGGTTTTCGCCGTCCCGGGGAGGAAGGAACGGAATGAAGCCGTTATGGAAAGCGCCTGCGGACTCCATATTTTATAAAATCGTCATGACGTTCCTCGGTTTGCTCGTCCCGCTCTGCGGGCTTAATTTCATGATGAACGATTCCGGGGCGTCCATCGTCCGCGACGAAATTACGCGGTCGATGGAGGACAAGGTAAAGCTGTACGTCCATTTGATCGAATCCGATTTCGTCCGGGTCATCGAGCTCGTTCAGACGTACGTGAACGATGAAGATTTGATGATGCTCAGCACCGCCGCCCCGGTTATGACGGAGGTGGAAAAAACGGAGGCGATTCTCGCGTTGAAGCAAAAGATCGATCTCGTCAAATCGTCCAGCCGTTTCGTCGAAAACGCGAGCGCCTTCATCCCGCTGCTCGACCGGACCGTCTCTTCGAACGACAACTACATCGCCGCGTTCGACCGGGAGCAATTCGAGGCGCTGGCGGTGACAACGAACCGGTACGAAGCGCCGTTCCTGCTGTGGGACGATCGTTTGTTCGTCAGCGTGCCGTACCCCGATCCCGCGCTGACGGAAGGCGCCCGGCCTCCGCAATTTCTGCTGACAGTGGAGGTGTCCGAACGGGCGCTTCGGGAGACGCTCCGTCAGTTTACGAACAATGGAGAAGTGGCCCGGCTCGCCGTCGACTCGCTGCGGTGGTCGATCCGCAGCGACGGCGTCGGCGAAATCGCGCCCGCCGAAAGCGGCGACCTGTTCGTCGTTTCGCATGCGTCGGAGCGGATCGACGCGTCGCTCTCGATCTCCATGCCGAAAGCGCAGGCGTTCGGCCCGCTGCATCGGTACAGGACATGGCTGCTATGGATCGCTTGCTTGTCCGCGATCGTCGTCGTGTTTTTCGCGTTCAGCGTGCACCGCATTATTGATCGGCCGCTGCGGACGCTCGTTCGGTCTCTCGGCATGGTGGAGAAGGGCAATCTGCAGGTGGAGGTGTCGTACCCGCGGAAGGACGAATTCGGCTTCCTGTACAACCGGTTCAACGCGATGGTCAAGCAGCTGAACGTGCTCGTCCATGAAGTATACGAGCAGCAATACCGCGTTCGGCTTGCGGAACTGCGTCAGCTGCAATCGCAGATCAATCCCCATTTTCTGTACAACAGCTTCTTCCTGCTACATCGAATGGCCACATTGCAGGACAACGACAATATCGCCCGGTTTACTTCGTATCTAGGCGATTATTTCCGGTTTATTACGCGGGACGGCGAGTCCGACACGCGGCTCGACGACGAGGCGAACCATGCGCGCACGTATACGGAAATTCAAGCGTTCCGCTTCGGCCCGCGCATCCGCGCCGAGTTCGGGGAACTGCCGCCGGAGGCGGCGGAGCTGCGCGTCCCGCGGCTGATCTTGCAGCCGCTTATCGAGAATGCGTATACGCACGGCTTGGAGAAAAAGACGAAGGACGGGCGGCTGCGCGTCGGCTTCCGAACGGACGGGAACGCGCTGTCGATCGTCGTCGAGGACAACGGCGAGACGCTGGCCGAGGATGCGCTCAGGGAACTGCGCGAGCGGCTGCGCGCTCCGGAAACGTCGGCCGAGAGCACAGGGCTGCTCAACGTACACCGGCGTCTTCGCATCCGCTACGGGGCGCCGTACGGCTTGTCGCTCGAACGGAGCATAGAAGGCGGATTACTGGCGGAATTGCGGATCCCGCTAGAGAAGGAGGGAGAAATGACGGATGTACCGCTTATTGATCGTCGATGACGAGCCGTACACGGTCGACGGGCTGTTCGAAATATTGCAGGACGCCCCCGGCCTGCCGGAGATGGAGCTGTACAAAGCGTATGCGGCGGAAGAAGCGCTCGCCTGCCTCAATCGGGTGAAGGTCGACGTCGTCGTCAGCGACATCCGCATGCCCGGTATGGACGGCTTGGAGCTGCACCGGAGCATCCGCGCGCGATGGCCGCTCTGCAAGGTCATCTTCCTAACGGGGCTGAACGACGCGGACGTCGTCCGGCAGGCGATGCGGGGCGGCGGAGCGGACTATCTTCTGAAAACGGAAGGCGACGCGCCGATCCTGGACGCCATCCGCGCCGCGTTCGAAGCGATCGAGCGGGAGCTGACGAACGACCGGTTTCTCGCGACGGCGAAAGCGCGGCTTCGGCAGGCGCTTCCCGCCATGCGCAACGATTGGTTCCGTCGGCTCTTGCACTATGGGGTCGAGGAGCACGGCGTGCCGCAGGCGAAGCTGGACGAGCTCGAAAGCCCGCTCTCGGCGGACGCGCCCGCGCTGCCGATCGTCGCGCGCGTGGATCGGTGGCCCGACGGGTCGACGGCGGCCGATCGCTCCTTGCTGCTGTACGCGATCGAGAACATCGCCGCCGAGCTGCTAGCAAGCGTCCGTATGCAGTGGATCGCCGCGGACGAAACGTACTTCGTCCTGCTTGTGCAGCCGGGCGCGGGCGCGGCGGCGGACGAAGCGGCGTGGGCGCAGACGGTCAAATTCGCGCAGGGCACGCTCGAGACGGTGCAGGCCGCGTGCTCCCGCCTTCTCAAGCTGACGGTGTCCGCGGTGTGCGGCCGCGAGCCGCTGCCCTGGGAGGCGGTGCCCGAAGCGTGCTACGCCATGCGCAAATCGCTCGTCGTCGGCGTCGGGGACGGGCGAAGCATGATGTTGCTTTCGCGCAGCGGCGAGAAGCCGCCGTGCGGCGACGCGCGCGACGAAGCGGCCGCCGCACGCCACCGGGAGCGTCTCGAGGCCGCGCTGGAGACCGGTGACATCGAGGGGGCGAGAAGTGCGATCGAAGCCGGCTTCGAGGACGTCGCGGCGTATGCGGCATACGTCGAGACGTATTACGCGGCGGCGAACCGGCTGCTCTCGCTCGCGAACCGGTGGGGCGTCGCCGAGCGGAAGGACACAGGCGTTCGCATCGACGACCTGATGGACCTCCGCGCGCATCAATCGCGCGATCAGGCAGTTCGCTGCCTGCAAGACGCCGCGGAGCGGCTGCTTCGCGCAAGGCGGAACGTCCAGGACGAACGCGCGCAACGCATCGTCGACAAAGTCGACCGATGCATCCGCGAACGGATTCGCGAAGACGTCTCGCTGACCGCGCTCGCGGAGGCGGTGTATTTGAACCCCACGTACTTGTCCATGCTGTACAAACAAATCAAAGGAACGAACATTTCCGATACGATTCAGCAAGTCCGGCTCGAGCGGGCGAAGGAGCTGCTCGCCGATCCGCGGCTGAAAATTCACGAGGTGGCGGCGGCCGTCGGCCTGGATAACCCCGGCTATTTCACGCGGTTTTTCCGCAAGCATGCCGGCGTTTCGCCGCAAGAATACCGGAACGCGTCGGCGCCTCGATAATCCAGAACAAAAGCGAAGGAATCCGAACATTGTACCATTTAATGCTTTTGCGGAGCGGACTATACTGAGGGCAGAACGAAGAACCGCGATTCGATGCAGGGAGGGTTCCGATCATGCAAAGAAGAAGAACTTGGCTCGTCGGAGGGCTAAGCGCGATGCTGTTGGTTGTAAGCGCTTGCTCAGGATCTGGAGGCAGCACCGTCGGCGATGCCGGGGGAGGCGGCGCCGCGGGAGGCGAAGCCCCGGCGGCAACGGGCAGCGGCGCGGCTGGCGCAACCGGCGGCGATGCGGGAGGCGCAGCCGCGCCCGCGGCGGATCCGCTCGGCAAATACGATCCGCCGATCGAAATATCGACGGTGCGCATCGTCAACGACACGTTCCGCTACGCGGACGGCGAAGACATCAACAATAACGTCTGGACGCGATCGCTGAAGGAGAAGCTCGGCATTACGGTCAAATACGACTGGGTCGTCAGCGGCGACGGCCCGGGCGGACAGGGCGAGCAAAAAATGAACGTCTCGATCGCGTCCGGCGACCTGCCGGACTTCATCCCGGTCAACGCGAGACAGCTGAAGCAGCTCGTCGAAGCGGATTTGCTCATGGATTTGACCGATGTGTACGAGCAATACGCATCTCCGTTCACGAAAGCGATCATGACGCAGGACGGTCCGAACGCGCTCGCCTCCGCCACGTTCGACGGCAAGCTGATGGCAATACCGAATACGGGCTCGTCGATGGACGGCGCCGCGATGATTTGGGTGCGCGAGGATTGGCGCAAGAAGCTCAACCTGCCGGAGCCGAAGACGATGGACGACGTCGTCGCCATCGCGAAGGCATTCGCGGAGGGCGATCCGGACGGGAACGGCCAGAACGATACGATCGGCTTATCGTTGTACAAAGACTTGTACGGCGGCTATGCAGCGATCAACGGCGTCGCGAACGGCTTCCACGCCTACCCGAGACAGTGGGTGAAAGACGAATCGGGGCAGCTCGTCTTCGGAAGCATTCAGCCGGAGATGAGAGAAGCGCTGCTCCATTTGCAAACCATGTTCAAGCAAGGATTAATAGACCGCGAATTCGGCGTAAAGGACGTCGGCAAAGCGGCCGAGCTCGCCGCCGCCGGGAAGCTCGGACTGCAGTTCGGCACGATGTCCAATCCGTTATGGCCGCTCGTCGACAACAAGCGGAACGACCCGGAAGCGGAGTGGCAGGCGTATCCGATCGTCTCTGCCAACGGAGAACCGGCCCGGCCGGGCGTCAATTTGGCGGTAGGCGCGTATTACGCGGTGCTTAAGGAAGCGAAGCATCCCGAGGCGTTGCTGAAAATCATCAATTTGTTCGTGGAAACGGGCTGGGGCGAATCGACGACGGCCGAAAATTACGCGGAGCATTTCACGAAAGACGGCATCGAGCGGCATAAATATCCGCCGTTCCAAACGTGGCCCGCTCGCAAAAACCTCGATATCCATCTGCATATCACCGAAGCGATGAACAGCGGCGACTTCACGAAGCTGAATCCGGAGGAGCAGGACAATTACGGACAAATCAAAGCGTTCTTGGACGGGAAAGAAAACAGCGAGCTTGGCTGGGGCTACTACAAAGTGTTCGGTCCGGACGGTTCGTTCAAGGTCATCAACAAATACGTCAACGAAGGGCTCTTGATGCAAAACGAGTTCTTCGGAGCGCCGACGCCGACGATGGTCGATCGGGACGCGACGCTGCTCAAAATGGAGCTCGAGGTATTCACGAAAATCATTCTCGGCGATCCGATCGAGCTGTTCGACAAATTCGTCAGCGATTGGAAAAACCTCGGCGGGGACGACATTACGAAAGAGGTTAACGACTGGTACGCGAACCGGTAAACGAGAGGGAAGCGCCGCGGCGCCCGCCGACGGGCTTCCCTTTTATACATTCCGGAAAGGAGGACTGCCCCATGCTGGAGCGCATCCGGAGATCGCCGCATTGGCCGCTGCATCTGATGCTGCTGCCCGGCGTCGTTTTGGTGCTTGTTTACAGTTACGGACCGCTGCTCGGTCTCGTCATCGCGTTTCAACGGTTTTTGCCGGCCAAAGGCATTTTCGCGTCCCAATGGATCGGGCTCGATAATTTCGCTTACGTCTTGGAGCTGCCCGACTCGATGCGGGTGCTGTGGAATACGGTGCTCATCGCGTTTTTCAAAATCGTCGTCGGCTTCGTCGTTCCGGTCGTCGTCGCGCTGCTGCTGAATGAAGTGCGCAAGGAGGTTTTCAAACGAACCGTCCAAACGATGATCTATTTGCCGCACTTCCTGTCTTGGATTATTCTCGGGGGCATTTTGATCGACATTTTGTCGCCGTCGACCGGCATCGTCAACGCGTTCCTCGCGGGGCTGGGCGTCGAGCCGATTTTTTTCCTGGGGGACAACGCTTGGTTTCGGCCGGTGCTCGTCCTCTCCGACGTGTGGAAGGAGTTCGGTTTTAACACGATTGTATATTTGGCGGCGCTCACCGCGATCAACCCTTCCCTGTACGAAGCCGCCATCGTCGACGGCGCCGGCCGCTGGAAGCAGACGCTGCACATTACGCTGCCGGGCATGATGCCGATTATCGTGCTGACGCTGACGCTCAGCTTAGGCAATGTGCTGAACGCCGGGTTCGACCAAGTGTTCAATTTATACAGCCCTCAAGTGTACGAGACGGGGGACATCATCGATACGTTCGTGTACCGAATCGGCCTCGTGGACGCTCAATACGGGGTTGCGACCGCCGTCGGCCTATTCAAATCGGTCGTGTCGTTCGTTTTCATTTCGATTTCGTACTACCTCGCGTACAGGTTCGCGAATTACCGGATTTTCTAAGGTGAAGGAGGGGATGTTGTGGTTGAGCAACTCGGCTTCGGGCGGAGGCTGTTCCTGGCGGTCAATTACGCTCTGCTCGCCGCGCTCGCCCTGTTGTGCCTGCTGCCGCTCGTGCACGTGCTGGCCGTGTCGTTCAGCTCGAGCCACGCGGCGACGGCGGGACTCGTGAAGCTGTGGCCCGTCGATGTTACGCTCAGTTCGTACGAATTCGTGCTCGCCAAGCCGGCGTTCCTGAAATCGGTCGGCGTAACGCTGCAGCGGGTCCTGCTCGGCGTCGCGGTCAACATGCTGCTGACGATCCTGATCGCGTACCCGCTCGCGAAAGAAACGAACAAATTTCCGTACCGCACCGCATACGTCTGGTTTTTCGTCGTGACGATGCTGTTTCACGGCGGATTGATTCCGCTATATATGACCGTGAAATACACCGGCGTCATGAATACAATTTGGGCGCTCGTCCTTCCGGGAGCCGTGCCGGTATTCAACGTCGTGCTGCTGTTAAATTTTTTCCGCGGGCTGCCGAAGGAGCTTGAGGAGGCGGCGTTCATGGACGGCGCCGGCCATTGGACGACGCTGTGGCGCGTAATCGTTCCGCTGTCCGCGCCGGCGCTTGCGACCATTACGCTGTTCGCCACGGTCGGGCACTGGAATTCTTGGTTCGACGGTCTCATTTTCATGAATTCGCCGGAACGTTACCCGCTGCAGAGCTACCTGCAAACCGTCGTCATCAACCGGGATTTGGCGCTAATGTCGTCGACCGACTTGAAATCGCTGTCCGAAGTGAGCGACCGCACGGCGAAAGCGGCCCAAATTTTCCTCGGCGCGCTGCCGATTTTGCTGGTGTACCCGTTCCTTCAGCGGTTCTTTATGAAGGGCATCGTGCTCGGGAGCGTGAAGGAATAGGCGGAAAAACAAAGAGGCGGATCCGTCAGGATCTCGCCTCTTCGTTTACTTCCGGTACACCGTCGGGAAATGGTCCCCCGTCAGGATGTCGCCGGGATTCACTTGAACGTAGTCGTGCATCGGGTGGTTCGAGGCCGGCTCGTAGCGCGTGTGGCCGGGCATGTAGTGGACGGCGATCGCGCGGCGCTTTAGGGCGGAGCGGTTGTGCGGCGAGCCGTGCCAGGTGAGACAGTGATGGTAGCCGACTTGACCTTTCTTGATTTCGAACGGCACCGCTTCGACGACCGCCCCCTCGGGCAGCAGATCCGGCTGTTTATGGTACGGCTTGAAATCAGGCGTGCTGGCGATATATTTTTGGTGGTTGCCCCACTTGTGGCTGCCGGGCACCATCCACATGCAGCCGTTCTCGATGACGGCGTCGTCGAGCGCGACCCAGGCGCTGACGAGGTCGGCGGGCTGAATGATCGGCCACAGCGGATGATCCTGATGCCAGCCCGTAGGGCCGCCGGAGTGCGGCGGCTTATACTGCACCTGGTCGTGCCAGATGCGCACCGTATCGGTATTGCACAGCTGCGCGATTTCTTCGCAGATCGTCCGATTTTGCGCATGGCGGAAGAAGGCGTCGCTCGCCATCCAGATGTTGACGATTTGCACGACGCGCTCGGTGACGATCATTTTCATGTTGTCGTACAAGTCGTTCGACTCGAGCATATTCCGGTTGAGCACCGGCCGCCGCACCGACTTTCCTTCCATCACGAGATCCAGCTCCGCGCGGAGCAGCTCGACTTCATCGTCGTTCAGCACGACGCCGCCTTTGAGAAAACCGTTCGCGTTGAATTGTTGAATTTGCGCCTCCGTCAGCATTCGCGTTCCCTCTCCTTTTCGTGTATCCGTTTTCAACTGGCCTCGAATCCATCATAATAAAGAGGACAGAGGCTCGTATTTAGAACAAATCTACGAACAGTTGCGATTTTTCAAGATCGGGCGGCGATCACAGCCGCAGGGGGCTTGCTACCGTCATGGAGATCGGCACGTTGAACGAATTGCATCCCGTCGTCAATTTCGCGAGCCGGGACGTCGCGAACGCGGGGGAATGTTGGGGTCCGCGGTTCATCCCGGATTTTCAACTGTTTTACGTCGTTTCGGGCGAGACGGAGCTGACGGTCGGCTCGGAGCGGCACGTCCTTCGTCCGGGGGAGGCCGGCATTTACGGGCCCGATGTGCCGCATCGGCTGCGGGTGACGGCGCAAACCGACTACTTCAGTCTCCATTTTTCGTGGAGCGGGCCGTCGGCCGTTCCCGTCCATCCGGCGTACGCCATTCGCGAGGCCGGGGAGCTTGAATCCGCTCGAAGCCGGCCGCCGTACCGGCTCGATTGCCCGGGCTTCGGCGCCGTCCGGCTGCCGCATGTCGTTTCCCCGACGGGGGCGGAGCCGCTGCTGATGCGGATCGTGAAGGAGTACCGGGCGGAGCGGCCGGGGTACGCGCTGGCGCTCCGGGCGCTGCTCGCGGAGCTGCTGCTTCTGCTCGTGCGCCAGCTGCTGGAGGGCGGCGCGTCGAACCGCGCCGGCAAAACCGATCCCGCGCTGCATGCGATGCGGGAGCAGCCGGCGAAAGCGTGGACGGTGACGGAGCTGGCCGCGCTGTGCGGCTACCACCCGAGCTATTTCACGCAGCTGTTTTCCCGCGAGCAGGGAAAGAATCCGAAGCAGTTTCTGATCGACGAGCGAATCCAGCAGGCGAAGCGAGCGCTGCTGCGCGGGGAGAGCATCGACTCGATCGCGGAGCGGCTCGGTTACGGCAGCATTCATTATTTCAGCAGCAATTTCAAGAAGGAGACGGGGCTTACGCCGAGCGAATTTCGGCAGCGCCCCGGCCGCGCGGGATCATAAAGCGCAGGGGCGCAGCGCGTTTTTGGCGGATCGACGCCGTTTTTTTGCAAATCCTCCAAGATCGGGCGGCGCCGTCCGTTTTATACTGGCTGTGAGTATCCGAACTTTTTCTAGCCGAAAGGATGGGAAGAGAAATGATCGATGACGTTCGCGCGGTGCCGCGGGAGAAAATCGAGTTTTATCGGGAAAACGGGTTCGTTCAAATCGACGACGTGCTGTCGCCGGCCGAGTTGGAAGAGCTAAGGGAGTATTTGTCCGAGACGATGGGCGCCGAGGGAGGCCGCTCCACCGCGACCGATCGGGAGGGCGGCGCCTACTACAAGGTGCTGAACCAGCGGGTCAACACGTGGCGCGATCATGGGGGCATGGCGCGGTTCGTGCTCGGCGGGCGGTTCGCGCACATCGGGAAGCAGCTGACCGGGTTCGATGGCATCCGGCTGTTTCACGATCACGCGCTGTACAAGATGCCCGGGGATTCGAAGCCGACGCCATGGCACCAAGATTGGCCGTATTGGCCGATGCGGGAGACGGGGGCGTTCTCGATGTGGCTCGCGCTCGACGACGTGGACGAGTCGAACGGCTGCATGATGTTCGTGCCGAAGAGCCAGCGGATCAAAAATTTAAAGAGCGTCAGTCTCGTGACGCCCGAGGATATTTTCGGCCAAGCCGGCGCCGAGGCGGCGGACCGGAACACGGCCGTCGTCGTGCGCATGAAGGCGGGCAGCTGCACGTTCCACGACGGGCTGACGTTCCATTACGCGCATGCGAATACGACCGACCGGCCGAGACGCGCGCTCGCGATCATTTTCATGGCGGACGGCACGACGTACAGCGGCGCATCGCATCTGTGCACGGACGGACTCGGTTTCGCGGCCGGCGACGTCTTAAAAGGCGGGCTGTTTCCGAAGCTGGCGTGAGGCGGCGCCACCGCCGAATCCGACGGCAAAATGTCCGGATCGACCATGGTTTGAGGCGAAAGGTTCCGGTATAGTCAAATTAGAAACCGCTTTCTTGAGGAATTGCAACATCGCCGAAGTACGCTGCCTGCATATACCGTTCGCAGATAGGGGGAAGGTCCACATGTTGAAAGTCGCCGTCGTCGGCGTCAATCAAATCGGCAAGCTGCACTGCC
Source organism: Paenibacillus sp. (assembly GCF_035645195.1). Lineage (NCBI taxonomy): Bacteria > Bacillati > Bacillota > Bacilli > Caryophanales > Paenibacillaceae > Paenibacillus > Paenibacillus sp. The sequence continues at coordinate 120,780 of NZ_DASQNA010000045.1, forward strand.
GCGCGTACGCGGACCATGCCGACGCCGAGTTGGTCGCCGTATGCGACCTTATGCCGGAACGCGCCGAAGCCGCGGGCCGAGCCTTCGGCGTCCGGGCGTACACGCGCCTCGACGAATTGCTCGCGCGGGAAGAGGTCGACGCGATCGCCGTCGCCACCGCCGGGGAGGAGAAGGGCGGCCATCATTATGCGCCCGCCATGGCCGCGATCGCCGCCGGGAAGGACGTGCTCGTCGAGAAGCCGCTTTCGAACCGGATCGACGAAGCGCGGGAGATGGTCGCATTCGCCCGGGAGAAAGGCGTGCGGCTCGCGTGCAATTTGAACCACCGGTTCGCGCCGGCCGCGTTCCGCGCGAAGGCGCTGATCGAAGAAGGGAAGCTCGGCACGATCCTGTTCGTCAACATGCGGCTGACGATCCGCAATCCTTCCGACGAAACGCCGTGGCTCCATCTTCGCGCGCTGCACCCGCACTCGATCGACGTCATGCGTTACGTCGCGGGGGACGTCCGCCGGGTGCAGTCGTTCCTGACGAAGGCGCCGGGCCGGACGTCGTGGTCGACCGCGTCGGTCAACATGGAATTCGCTTCCGGCGCGGTCGGCCATTTGACGGGCAGCTACGATATGTCGATGCGCCATCCGATCGAGTGCCTCGAGGTCGGCGGCACCGCCGGGCGGCTCGTCATCGACAACGTCTACGAAACGCTGACCTACTATCCGCACGATTCCGACGAGCGGATGGTGATGCAAAACCCGATCTTCGGCGGCATGCAAGGGTTTAACGATACGTTCCGGCTGCGGATCGACCGCTTCATCGCGGACGTGAAGCGCGGCGCCGCGCCCGACGAGGTGGCGGCTTCCGGCGCGGACGCTTTGGCGGCGCAAGAGACGATCGAAGCCGCGATCCGGTCGCACGAAGCCGGCGGCGCGCCGATGGAGGTCGTGCGGACGGGAGGCGGAGCGCCTTGCGGAAGCTGAACAGCAGCGCGTACATGCGCGAAGATTTCCCGTTCTGGATCAACCGGACGACGCAGGGGACGATCGACGAGCACGGCCACGATTTCGTCGAGCTCGTGTACGTCGTCCGCGGCCGCGGGCGCCATCACTTCGCGGGGGCGTCGTACGACATTCACGCCGGGGACGTGTTCATTATTAACCCGGGCGAAACGCACGCGTATTCGGTCCAGCCCGGCGATCGGATGGAGATCATCAACTGTTTATTCATGCCTTCGTTCATCCCGGACTCGCTGCTGCGGGAGCTGGACGTGACGAACGCCATGGATTATTTTTACGTCCATCCGTTCTTGCAGCACGACCATCGGTTCAATCACCGGCTCAATTTGCGCGGAGACGAAGCGGACCATGTGCTCGCCCTTCTCGAAGGGATGCTTCGCGAGCACGCGCAGTCGAACACCGGCTATGCGACCGTCATTCGGCTGCAGCTGCTCGAATTGCTGATTTTGTTATCGCGGTATTACAAAGGGCTGCGAGCTCGCACCGAATCGCCGCGCCAGCAGGAAGGGACGATGACGGCGCGGCGGCTGTACGGCTATATGGAACGCAATTACGACAAAAAAATGACGCTGCAGTCGCTGTCGGAGCTGTTCAACGTGAGCGAACGACATTTGAACCGGCTCGTGCGGAAGCAATACGGCAAAAGCGTCGTCGACGTATTGCACGACATTCGCATTGCCCGCGCGAAGCGGCTGCTGTGCGAGACGGACGAGAAAATCATTTCGATCGCTGCCATGGTCGGCTACGAGGATTCGTCGTTCTTCACCCGGCTGTTCCAGCGGCATGTCGGTTGTTCGCCGAGCCAATACCGCGCCATGCCGGATAAACCGCTTCTCGAGAGCGGGCGGACGTCATGAGCGCCGGCAGGACGCCTCCGAACATTGTGCTGATCACGGCCGATCAGCTGCGGTACGACTGCGTCGAGCCGAACGCCCCCGGCGCGCCGCATACGCCGAACTTGGCGCGCCTCGCCGCGGAGGGCGTCCGCTTCACGCAGGCGTATTCGCATGTTCCGGTGTGCGGTCCCGCCCGTCAGTCGCTGCTGTGCGGCCGGCGCCCCGAATCGTTCGGGGGGCTGTGGAACGCGGGCGCCGCGCTGCCGGTCGGGTCGCTCTCCCCGGACGAGTGGACATGGCCGAAAGCGCTGCAGGAGCGCGGGTACGCTTCCGCCTTCCTCGGCAAATGGGGCGTGCATCCCCGGCTCGGCCCGACGGCGTACGGGTACGATCGAGCGGTCGGCGCCGCGGATTACGAAGCGTTCCGGAAGGACGCGTATCCGGACGTCGCGTTCGCCGGCGGCTTCTTCGGCGAGCCGAATCCGATTCCGGTCGAGGACGCGTCGACGCACTGGCTCGCGCGGCAAGCCGTCCGCGAAATCGAACGGCTGCACGCCGAAGGGCGGCCGTGGCACGTCGCGCTCCACTTCGCCGAGCCGCATTTGCCGTGCCGGCCGTCGGGGCGCTTCGCGGACATGTACGATCCCGCCGACATGCGGCCGTGGCCCGGCTTCGGCGACACGTTCGAAGGGAAGCCGTACATCCAGCGCCAGCAACTGTGCAGCTGGGGCGTGGAGTCGTTCGGTTGGGCGGATTGGGCGCCGATCGTCGCCCGGTATTACGGCGTCGTGTCCCAGCTCGACGACGCGATCGGGCATGTCCTGCGCGCGCTCGACCGGCTCGGCGCGGACGACACGCTCGTCGTCTTCACGGCGGACCATGGGGATATGTGCGGCTCGCACGGGATGATGGATAAGCATTATATCATGTACGACGACGTCGTCCGCGTGCCGATGATCATGCGCTGGAACGGCGCGCTGCCGGCGGGAGCCGTATGCGGCCGGTTCGCATACGGCTTCCTCGATTTGGCGCCGACGTTCGCCGAGGCGGCCGGTCTGAATCGGCCGGAGCGGCTGCACGGCGACTCGCTGCTCCCGCTCCTGCGGGGCGGGGGCGAGGCGCTTTGGCGGCGGGAGGCCGTCATCGCCACGTACAACGGGCAACAGTTCGGGCTGTACTGCCAGCGCATGATCCGCACCGAACGGTGGAAATACGTGTGGAATTTGACCGACGTCGACGAGCTGTACGACTTGGAGGCGGATCCGGGCGAGCTCGTCAACCGGATCGGCGAGGCGAAACTCGCGGATATCGTCGCGGAACTGCGCCGCCGGCTGTACGAGACGCTCCTCGCGGACGAGGACGGCTTCGACAACGAATGGACGCGCCGCCAGCTGCTTGCCGGCCGGAAGCTGTGAGCGGAGCGGCTAAGGCAGCGATAAATGCTGCGAAATATGCGCACCGGCGCACCGCTTTCCGTACTCTCGGGCCAGCATTTTTGAAGCTGCTGCAACGTCTCCCGAACCTCCCGGGAGGCGTTTTCATTTTTCGGGCCGCGCTGGCTGAATCGGATGGCACATTGTCTGTATCGACCATGAACCATCGCCCGGCGGTGTCTTATGATACGGGTAGAACTTGAATTGGAGCTAGTCATCACCGGAACTCTGGAAGGGGGATGCGAGTGGGGATAGGCGAGGTTCGAATCGGCGTCCTGGGCTTCGCGCACGGGCACGTGAACGGGTACTGCGAGGAATGGCGGCGGCAAGCGCACGGCGTCGCCGTGACGGCCGGTTGGGACCATGACGCGGCGCGGGCGTCCCGCGCGGCGGAGACGCACGGGATCGCGCTGTGCGCCGACGCCAGGGAGCTGCTGCGCCGCGGCGACGTCGACGCGGTCGTCATCGCCGCCGAGACGTCGCTTCACGCGGAGCTGGTCGAGCTGGCGGCGGAAGCCGGCAAGGCGATCGCGCTGCAGAAGCCGATGGCGCTGACGCTGGCCGAAGCGGACCGCATCGTGGAGGCGGTGGAGCGGCATCGCGTGCCGTTCACGGTTGCATGGCAAATGCGGGTCGATCCGCAGAACGCGAAGATGAAGGAGCTGCTGGACGGCGGAACGCTCGGGAAGGTGTTCTCCGTGCGCAGGCGCCACGGCCTTAGCGTCGGTCTGCAGCCGAGCTTCTTCGACTCCTGGCATGTGAACCCGCAGCACAATCGCGACATCTGGGCGGACGACGCCTCGCATCCGATCGATTTCCTGCATTGGCTGCTCGGCGTGCCGGAGACGGTCGTCGCGGAAATCGGGACGCTGCACGACGCGCGCATGCCGATGGACAACGGCGTCGCCGTCTTCCGGTACGGCGGCGGCCCGATCGCCGAGGTGAACTGCTCGTTCACGTGCGCCGCGGCCGAGAATACGACCGAAATCGTCTGCGAGCGCGGGACGATCGTCCAAAATTACGGCGACGCGATCAGCTGCAACGCGCCGAGGCCGGCCGATGCGCCGGGGCTCAAATGGTACTCGACGGAAGACAATCGATGGATCGATTCCGGCATCGCGACGCCGGCGTCGCACTTCGACCGTATCCGCGCTTTGGCCGGACCGCTGGCCGCGTTCTTCCGCGGCGAACGGCCGCCGATCGCGACGGCGGAAGAAGGGCGCGCGTCGCTTAGGATGACGCTCGCGACGTACGTCGCCGCTAGAGAAGGGCGGCGGGTGCGAATCGACGAAGACGCGGTCGCGGGCGTGTAACGAAACAAAGCGTAAAAAGGAAATGCAAACTATTTTACTCCGAAAAGGGAGGTGGAGCTTTCGGCGGAGGAGCGGCGCACAGACTTCGTCGAAAGCGATTACATGGCACTCAAAATCGGCATCGTCGGAATGAACGGCATCGGAAAGCAGCATGCGGCATGTTACAAAAAGGAACCGCTGGCGGATTTGGTCGCGGTTTGCGACGTCGTGAAGGAGCGTGCGGACGCGGCGGCGGAGACGTTCGGCGTTAAGGCGTATTACAGCCTGAAGGATATGCTCGAGAACGAGCCGGACCTCGACATCGTCGACGTGACGACGGGCGGCATCGACAACGGCAGCTGGCATTTCGAGCCGGCGATGGAAGCGGTGGAGGCCGGCAAGCACGTGCTCGTGGAGAAGCCGCTCTGCCACGATATTACGGAAGCTCGGGAGCTGTACGCGCTCGCGGAGCGGAAGAAAGTGTACTTAGGCTGCAACTTGAACCACTACTTCACCCCGCCGGCAGAAAAAGCGATGGAATACATCAACGGCGGAGGCGTCGGCGAATTGGTGTACTGCTTGCTGAAGATGGGCTTCAACGGCGGCGAAGCCGGATACGCCGCGGCGGGATCCCCGAAAATCAAAGGCCACCCTTATTTCCATATGAAAGCGTTCCTGACGCATCCGTTCAGCGTCATGCGCCACTTCTGCGGCGACATTACGCATATTCAGACGTTCTCCGACCGTCCCGGCTTCCGGCGCAACGCGGGCGACGTGATGGTATCGATCAACAGTATCCACGTCAAGTTCGCGAACGGCGGGGTCGGCTACCTGCTCAGCCAGCGCGGCGACGCGATGTACGGCCTCGGCGGCTGGTGGAGCTTCGAAATGGCCGGCTCGAAAGGCACGTTCTGCATCGAAAACTGCGTCGAGAAAGTGTCTTATTGGAAGGCGGAGAAAGGCGTGCCGCCGATCAGCGAGCAGCCGGCGCCGGAAGTGACGGATTTCGGCACGAAGGATTTCGGCAGCACGTTCGGCAATCGCCTTCGCGCGTTCCTCGAGGACGTCTCGAACGGCGTGCCGCGGGAGCAGCTGCGCGCGAACGGCCGCGATGCGCTCGCCGTGCTCGAGTACACCTTCGCCGTAATCGAATCGTATGAACGCGGCGGCGAAGTCGTTCGTCCGCACGCACTGCCGCCGCTGCACGGCGATCCGGCCACGATGCTGTAACGACAACGAATCCGCGCACAACGAAACCTAATTTCGAAAGGGACGTGATTCTATGATTCGCTTGGGAGTCAATTCGGTGCTGTTTAAACAATTCGATTTCGAAACGGCGGCGCGCCACATCGCCCGCTGCGGCTACGACGGCGTCGAAATCGCCGCCATCGCCGGCATGTGCGAGCACGTCGACGTGTTCCGCTGGCAGGAGCAGAAGGACGACATCCTGCGGATCGCCGAAGAAACCGGCCTCGCGCTGCTGTCGATGGAGGTTGCGACGCTCGACGAAGAGCGCCTGACGGCGGCGCTCGAGGCGGCAGCCGGACTCGGCATCGGCATCGTCAACGTCGGACCGGGCGGGAAGTCCGGCTCGGACGACGACCTCTCGCAGTCGATCGAACGGCTCGCGCGCATGGCGAAGAAGGCGGGCGAGCTCGGCGTGACGCTGTGCGTGAAGGCGCATGTCGGCAACGCCGTCTACAATACGCCGACGACGCTCCGCGCCATGGAAGCGATAGATGACCCCGCGTTCGGCATCGACATGGACCCGAGCCATATTCACCGCTCAGGCGAGAACGCCGAAGAGGCGCTGCCGGCCGTGCTCTCCCGCGTGCGCCATATCCATATCCGCGACTGCAAAGGGCGCGAGCAGGGTCCTGGCCCGATCGAGCTGCAGGCGTGCGGGCGCGGCGACATCGATTTGTTCGGCTACTGCAAAGCGATGGTGGACGGCGGGTACGACGGCCCGGTCGTGCTGGAAGTGATCGGCTCGAAGCCCGAGCATACGCTGGCCGAGGTGTCGATCGTCGCGGCGGAATCGTACGGTTATTTGAACGCATGTTTGAAACAATTAGGAGCCAGATAACATAGAGGAGGCCTCGCCATGACTACATCCCGCCCGAATGTCATCGTCTTCGGCATCGACAGTCTGCGCCGCGACCATATGAGTTCCTATGGCTACCATCGGCTGACGACGCCGTACATGGACGCGTTCGCGAAACGCGGCACGCTGTTCGAGCAGCACTTCAGCCCGAGCATTCCGACGACGCCGGCTTACGCGTCGATGCTGACCGGCATGGATACGTTCGGCACCGACGTCGTCGCGCTCCGCCATCGCGGCCCGCTCGGCGGCCACGTCCGGACGCTTCCCGAAATGCTCGCCGACGCGGGTTACAATACGACGTGCATCGGCTTCACGGGCAATCCGTCCTCCCGCGGGTTCCAAACGTACCTCGATTACGAAGCTTGGATCCCCGACGACACCGGAAGGACGCCGAAAGCGCAGCTGATGAACGAGGTTGCCATACCCGAGCTCGAGCGGCTCGCCAAAGACGAGAAGCCGTTCTTCCTGTTCATGCGTCATATGGACCCGCATTCGCCGTATTTGCCGCCGAAGCCGTACGACCGCATGTTCTACGGCGCTGACGAGAAGGACCCATCCAACACGTCGATGGAGCCGGTGTACAATTTCAAGCCGTTCGCGGATTTCTTGAAATCGTGGATCCCCGAAGGCGTCACGGATCAAGAATACGTCTCCGCGCTGTACGACGGGGCGATCGCGTATATGGACGCCTGCATCCAATCGATATTCGCGAAAATCGAGGCGCTCGGCATTGAAGAGGAGACGCTCGTCGTCATTACGTCCGACCACGGGGAGACGCTGTACGAGCACGATTGCTTCTTCGATCACCACGGGTTGTACGATTGCACGCTGGTCGTCCCGCTCATTATCAAGTTCCCGGGGCGCGTGCCGGAAGGCCGGCGCGTCAAGGACGTTTCGCTCATCCAAGACATTACGCCGACCATTATGGAGCTGCTCGGCTTGGAGCCGCCGGAATACGGCTTCGACGGGCGCAGCCTCGTTCCGGCGATGAAGGGCGAGCCTACCGACAAAGTGAGCGAGTTCTACATTACTGAGTGCACGTGGATGCGCAAGCACGGCTGGCGTACGCCGGAGTGGAAGCTGATCCGCGCGCTCGAGCCCGACTTCCACTTCAAACCGGAGGTCGAGCTGTACAACTTGATTCAAGATCCGGAGGAGAACGTCAATCTCGCGGAGCGGGAGCCGGAAATCGTCGCGCTGCTGGAGCAGCGGATGCTGCGCCATATCGCGAAGCGCGAAGCGGAAACCGGCCGGGTCAATCCGATCTACACGAATACGAACTGGTCGGGGGCCGGCAAAACGTTCGAGTCCAGCCAAGAAGCATACGACAGCCTGCACATCGGTTCGCTTAAGAAAGCGCGCGCGCTGCAGGCGAAAGAAAAGGAAGCGCAGGCGAAATAATCGTTCGGCCGGCGAGAGGGAGCGGAGGGATACGATGAACAGACAAGAGGGGCCGGTGCTGTGGTTTACGGGGCTGTCCGGCTCGGGCAAAACGACGACCGCCCGCTACGTGGAATCGATGCTCAGAGAGCGCGGCGTTCGAGCGGAGCTGCTCGACGGCGACGAGCTGCGGGAGACGATCTGCAAGGGGCTCGGGTTCAGCCGAGAGGACCGCATCGAAAACATTCGTCGGATCGCGTACGTCGCGAGGCTGCTGGCGAAGCAGGGCGTCGTCGTGCTCGTCTCCGCGATTACGCCTTACCGCGAAATGCGGGAGTACGCGCGGGACCATGTGCCCGGATACGTCGAAGTGTACGTGAAGTGTCCGCTCGACGAGTGCGAAAAGCGGGACGTCAAGGGGTTGTACGCCAGGGCGCGCCGCGGCGAAATCACCCGCTTCACGGGCATTACGGACCCGTACGAGGAGCCGTCCGCTCCCGAGCTCGTCATCGACACGAAGGCAGGCACGCTGCAGCGCAACGGCGCCGCGATCGTCGAATGGCTGGCGGCGAGGGGCGATATCGAAGCTTGCTTCGCGCGGAGGGAGGAAGCGGGATGAAAATCGTGCTCGTTTCCTTGGATACGCTGCGGGCGGACCGGCTCGGCTGTTACGGGTATCGGCTCCCGACGAGCCCGCATCTGGACCGGATCGCTTCCGAGGGGGCGCTGTTCGAGCGCGCGTACGCGTCCGATATTCCGACCGAGGTCGCTCACACGAGCATCTTCACCGGCAAGGTCGGACTCCGCACCGGCGTCGTCTCGCACGGCTCGACGCTGACGCAGCTTCCGAAATCCCGGGATTGGCTTCCCTTGATGCTTCGCTCCGCCGGCATGACGACCGCGGCCGTCGATAATTTGTACCAGCTGAAGGAATGGTTCGCGCGAGGGTTTCGCTACTATATGAACAGCGTCGACGACAAACAGCGGTGGATCGACGGGAAATCGGTGAACGAGCTGGCGTTCCCGTGGCTTGAGCAGCATAAGGACGAATCGTTCTTCCTGTTCCTCCATTATTGGGATGCGCATACGCCGTACCTGCCGCCCGAGGAATACAAAACGATGTTTTACGAATCAGGACGGGACCCGTTTGACCCGAACCGCCGCGGCATGGAGCCGGCGTACAACCATTTAGCGTACCCGTTCTTCAAGCACCACCATTACGATTTGGTCGGACCGGTCACGGACAGCGCCTATTACGACGCTTTGTACGACGCAGGCATCCGGTATTTGGACGACCGGCTGCGGGAGCTCGACGAACAGCTGGAGAGGCTCGGCATCAAAGAGGAAACGCTGCTCGTCCTGTTCGGAGACCACGGGGAAAGCTTAACCGAGCACGACATTTACTGGGATCACTGCGGGCTGTACGAACCTACCGTCCGCGTCCCGATCATTATGCGCTGGCCTGGCGTCATTCCGGCCGGCCGCCGGGCGGAAGGCTTCGTCCAGCAAACCGATTTGATGCCGACGCTGCTCGAAGCCGTCAAGATGGCTGCCCCCGGGGGGATCGACATCGCGAAGCTTGCGGAACTCGACGGACTGGACGGGAAAAGCTTGTGGCCCGCGATTCGCGGCGAAGCGAAGGGTACGCGCGATTATGTGTTCCTAAGCGAATGCGCTTGGCAAGCGGCCCGGGGCATACGGACGGATCGGTTTAAGTATATCCGCACGTACGACGCGGGACCGTTCCGCCGGCCGGCATGCGAGCTGTACGATTTGGAGTCGGATCCCGGGGAGACGGATAACGTCGCCTCGAAATTGCCGGACACGGCGCGCGAGCTGCAGGAGCGGATCGATCGGTGGGTCGAGGAGACGCTCGACGGCCGGCCCGATCCGATGCATATCCAGCTGACGCAAGCCGGATTGCCGTTCCGCAGGCGCATTGAAGCGATATTGGCCGAAGCGGGCATGACGTGGGACGATTGGCAGCGCGATCCGCGGAGGGAGCGGTTCGATCAAGCTGCGGCGAGCGCGCTGAGCTCCCACCGATAAAGCTTTCATAAGGACCCGAGCAGAGGACGCTTTGAAAAAAGTGAACTCCGCCGGGTCTTTATGTTTTAATGGAGTTAGCCGTTTCATTTTTGAAAATGGATAATTCGTTACGGGGTGAACGTTCTTGTTAATCGACGTCAAGGAAAAGCTGGATCGGGAAGACATCGTGGAGCTGCTGGAGTACAGCGTATTCCCGGATCCGGATGCGGTCCAAGAGGCCGTGAAGAGCTACAAGGAAAACCGAGATTTGTATCTGTACGGGTTGGAGTCTGAGGAAGAAATCGTCGGCATCATCGGCTTCGAAATACGCGACGGCGGCGAGCTGATCGTCCGCCATCTCGCGGTTAAGCCGGACGCTCGAGGGCTCGGCTTCGGTCGAGGATTAATCCTTGAGACGATTCTCATGAAACAGCCGTCGAAGATCGTGGCCGAAACCGATGAAGACGCGGTCGATTTTTACCGCGCGATCGGGTTCGAAGTCGTAAGCCTCGGCGAAAAGCATCCCGGGGTCGAACGATTCATTTGCACGTACGAGACGGACGTGTAAGACGGCAGCGATCATAGAGAGGGAGGATTCCGATGCTGCGTAACATCCACCACGTCGCTATCATTTGTTCCGATTACGGAGTTTCGAAACATTTCTACGTGAATATCTTAGGGTTGCGGGTTGTGAGCGAGACGTACCGAGAGGAGCGCGATTCCTATAAATTGGATCTGCAAATCGGCGACGCGAGAATCGAATTGTTTTCGTTTCCGAATCCGCCGGAGCGGCCGAGCTATCCGGAAGCCCGCGGGCTGCGGCATGTCGCCTTCGAGGTCGACAGCGTCGAGGAGGTTGCGAACCTGCTTCGGTCGAAAGGCGTCGAAGTGGAACCGATCCGAATCGATGCTTTGACCGGGAAATCGTTCACGTTCTTCAGCGATCCGGATGGACTCCCGATCGAAATTTACAACAGGTGACTCCGACAAGCTTCGGCCTGGCCGGCGGATGGGAACGTTTCGCCTGCGGCATCCGTGTAATATAAAAACGTATGCGGAGGAGCCCTATGGATTACGAAGCGAACTACGGTAAATATGCGGTACCGTCCATGTTGACGCAATTGGTCGAACTGCAGAGCCAGATGAAGCACCCGCACGGGCATCTGTTACACCTGTACTTCGGATTGGACGATGTAACGTCTCGGTATTTCATGACGCCCGTCGACGGGATCGGCTTCGCGAGACCGGGGGCGGACGGCATTCATTACTGCTTCCTTACGGATTTCGGGGTGGCCGCTTCCTTGGAGGATGCTTACATCGTCCGCGTGTCCCCGATGGATTTCGGGGATCCCGTCAGGATCGTCGCCCGCAATTTGAAGGAGTTTCTGCGTCTGTTATGCTTCCGTCCCGTTGCCGCGGATTTGTTGGACACGAGAGTTTCCCGGGAGCAGTACGAACGTTGGAACGAGGAGTACCCGGGCTGGGAAGGGACGAGAGACGATATTTCGCGGGAAGCGGCAAGACGCGTGATCGAACGATTTTCGCTGGAGCCCGTCGGTGACGATCTTTACTCGTATTACCAAGAATTAGGCAGGGAACGCGCCGCGGCGGTCGTCGCCGCGACGAAGGACAGCATAGGCGTCGTTCCGGTGCGGCAGGGCGCAACGGCCGATGAGGCGGGCGGGCCGCTGGAGGCGGGCGACCATGTCGATTGGGCGGAGGTTCGGGAACGGTTTCCTCGCCTGTCCATGGAGCGCCGGTTGGCTTGGATCAGAGACATGCAGTCGCTCGGCGCGTTTTACAATCACGACGAAGGCCGAGCGTGGACGCAGGCGCAGCTCGCCGAAGCCGGCTTCGCCGACGAGGCGGTTCGTATCGCCTACCCGGAGCGCCCGAAGCCGCAGCCCCGCCAGCAAGCTTGGGCGACGCTCCGACTGTCTTGGAAAAGTACGAAGAGTCAAAGTTAGGCTGTGATATAATTTCGTTAATTTATGCCAAAAAGGATTGATCTCGTTAACGATTTGATTTTATATTATTAATGAAATCAACTACATCATTTGGTGTCGAGGCGTGGTCCGCATGGCTAGATTCATCTCTTTCAATGCATACCGCACGATCGGCATACCGGACGTTTGCTATATTAAGCCATCTCGCATGTTCCAAGAAATCGATGCGATCCAGCGAGCCGACGCGGTGCTGTTTCCTGAAACGTGGCAAGTGCCATCCCTTGTGTACGGGTTGAAAAAACCGATTTTCCCGAGCATCGAAACGATGCAGCTGGGGTTCAGCAAAATCGAAATGACGAGAGCGCTTTGGACGGTCGCTCCGCAGCATGTCCCTTATACGGAAATATGGTCGAACACGGAAGAGAATCGGCGACGCATACTGGAGACGTTCGGCTTTCCGTTCGTGGCGAAAGAGGCGCGCAACTCGATGGGCAGAGGCGTATTCCTGATCCGCGACGAGGCGGATTTCCGTCGATACGCCGATGCGAGCGACGCGCTGTATGTGCAGGAGTATTTGCCGAACGAAGGCAAAGATCTGCGTATCTGCGTCGTCGGCGACGATGTATTCGCGGCCTACTGGAGAATCGGAGCGGAAGGGGAGTTTCTCCACAACGTGGCGCGCGGAGGGGGCGTTTGCTTCGATTTCGTCCCGCAGGAGGCATGCGAGCTGGTGCTTCGGGTCGCTCGGCAGTTGAACATTAATCATGCCGGGTTCGACGTGCTGGTCAGCGGCGGTTCGTATTATATTTTGGAATTCAATGTGTTGTTCGGCAATCAAGGGTTGATTTCCGAAGGCTTGTCCGTGGAGAACGCCATAACGGAATATTTGGAACGACAGTTTACGCCGTTCCCGCACGCCCCGAATTCTCGCGGTAAAATCATTTCGTAATTGAATCGCATACCGGCACTCATTTGCTCGCCATCTTATCGACCGCTCTGCGAACAGCAGGGCGGTTTTTCTGCGTTGCGTCGGAAATAGGCTTACATAGATAAGCTAATCGCCGCTGACTTTTGAACAAGCGCACATATGATGGTAGGGGACATTTGGGCAGCAGGTAAAAGTCTTCCAGGTTAGGAGGTCTGTTAACTAGATGAACGAAGAGGCATCTTCTACCGACGAACGGCAAACGCCAATGCCGATAACGAACGCCATAAATCCGAAAGTTTCGGTCATCATACCGGTAAGCAACGAAAGCAAAACGATCGCGCGCGTCATTTGCGAGGCACGGCATGTCCATCCCGAAACGGAGGTCATCGTCGTGATCAACGGATCTATCGACGGTTCCAACCGAATTGCGGAGGAGATGGGGGCCAAGGTTATTTTCAATAGAGATGCCCTTGGCAATGACGTCGGAAGGGCGATTGGCGCCTCGGCAGCGAAAGGCTCTATTCTCCTATTTATGGATGGAGATATCGTCATTCCGGCAGAACAGCTATCCTCGTTCGTAACCTCTGTAGAAAACGGGGCCGATGTGGCTTTAAACCATTATCATGGTCGAATCGAAAGGAACATCCCTCACAGCGTAGCCGTTTCAAAAAGAGTTTTAAATACGCTGTTATCTCGCAAGGACTTGGGAGCCGCTTCCATGACGGTAATCCCCCATTGCCTCAGTCGAAAAGCTCTATCGGTGATCGGCGTCGAAAACTTAGCGATACCGCCATTGGCGCATGTCATTGCGGTGTCGGAGGGTCTCCGCGTGGAGTTAGCCGAGCGGGTCGATGTCGGCGCGTTAAACAGAAAACACAAAAAAAGAAAAAGTAGAAAAGTAAGGGAGTTAATTATCGGCGACCACTTGGAGGCGATTCAATTTTTGCTGGAGAAAAGCGGCGATCATCGAGCATATTTCACGGATGTCTGTCGGAAACGGGAAAGGGTGAGGAAGCTTTGACAAAAAAACGACGCCAAAAACAATGGCATAAAGGCGCGTTCAAAGCAGGGATCGATTCGGCACGATCGTTCGACTCTTCGGAGATGAACAAACTGCGCTTGGTTGACTCTCTGCAGCAGCTAAATATGCGTTGGGGAACTTGGTTTACGAAACAAAAGTTTAAAAACATTCCGCGGGACAACTACTCCGCCGCATGTCATCAGTTTCTTCACGGCTATCGCTCAACGGCGGAAGTTAACGTCAGCGCGGAACTGCTGCCTCCGACGCCTAAAAAAGTAGGCTGCATTATTTCAGCCGTGGATGAACACGAAACGTTACAAAAGCAGCTGGATGAACTTCGCAGGCTCACTTTGGAGGAAGTCATCGTTGTGCTGAACGGATCCAGCGCGGAGCTCTTACGAATCGTGCGGGAGCATCCCATTGGAGCTACGATCGTATATTATCAAGAACCGCTCGGCTACGACGTGGGAAGAGCGGTGGGGGCGCGTGCGTCCAGCTCGGACATCTTATTGTTTCTCGATAGCGACATGATCGTCGACGCCGATCAATTGCTGCCGTTCATTTATGAAGTCGAAAAAGGGGCGGATGTTGTGCTGAATCCGATCACTCCGCTATTCCCCCCTAACTGCTCCGACTGGGATAGCGTGTCTAATATGAAATATTTCCTAAACCTATGCCTCGGGAGAAAGGATCTGCTGGCCAGCTCTCTTACGGCCGTTCCGCATGCGCTCTCCCGCCGCGCCGTCGAGACCATCGGTCCCGATGTTTTGGCAGTGCCTCCGTTGGCGCAAGCGCGGGCGCTCCGGGCGGGACTTACCGTTACCAACGCTCCGGTCATCGTCGACGTCATTAAGAAAAATTTGATCCGGGAGCATAATGTCGGTGCCAATAATTCGGTCGAGCAGCTGATCGTAGGCGACCATTTGGAAGCTATTCACGATTCCTTCTTGGAACTGGGGGATCGGCTGCTATTTCCGGATCGTATCCGCAGAAGAGACTTATTGCGTGAAGGAGACGAAGAAATCGGGTTCTAATACGAGCAAGAGAGGTGGTTTTGGTTCGCATGTCCCTTACTGAAGAAGATTGGAGACGCATCGCCAAGGGGATGGTAGACCGAAATAACGAGAAAGAATCGATCGCGGAGACGGGACTGTATATGGGAGGAGAGCAGATTGTAGAGCGATTACTTCCCGGCAGCTCCGTTCTGCATGCCAGTTTGGAGGATGTTATCCGGGCGGGGATCGGCGCCTTAGCCGATCGGTACTTGACGAACCTGTTAAGCGAACGGGAAGTGGCGGACCGGATCATGGAATCGATCAGCCGGAAGGAAGGGTTATCGTTGGTTCGATTCGGGGATGGCGAATTGCTTACGTTAGCTCAGGAAACGGTTCTGTCTATAGAAGAGGTAAAGAGGCTTGGATCATTTCTGCCTTATGCCGGAGTCGTCGTTCCGGACCTCGAGGCCAGAGATGCATTGCTTCAGACGTTTTATAAAGCCGACATCGTAGGGATTCCTATCATACGCCGCCCAACCTACCAAAACCTGTTCATTCGTTTGGCCAAACATTACGACTTGCCGCTGAACAAGCTCCGTCTGACTAGTTCGATTATCAACTATACGCTTCAGAATACCGACATTTATAGAAACATATTTTTCAATGATCAAAACAAAATTCTATTAATCGGGAATCGTATGGCTGAATTAAAAGAACACTTGGAACGGAACGGCTGCCGCACGATCGTCGGGACGATCCCGGTGGAAGGCGTGAAGTCGGTTCGCAAGGTGGTTCGAAAGGCCAAGGCGTACGAATACGACATCGCCATCGTTTCGGGCGGCGTGTCGGCAACCATTATTTGCCCCTTATTAAGCGAAAAGGGAAAGATCGCCATCGATTTCGGCCATCTGTCGGACGAATTAATTTATCAAAATCGAATGATTTAAAGCAAAACGGATAGCGATTCGCTATCCGTTCGTTTGTACGCCCAGCATGGGCGTCATCTCTACGGTGAAAGTCCGGAATGGGGGCTGGCAAGCGCCTACCATTAGCCAAAAGCAAGGGTGTCTGTCGTGAGGCAGAATCTGGAGGAAGCTGGAGGCAAAAGCACGGTATGAGGTACACGAATCCAATTTGAGGCGGATGCAGCCGGATGAGTCACCAAACCATGACGAAATCCAAAGCTGCCAAGGGCTGCAGCCGTAAACTTGGGCGAGCGCGGGCGGAAAGATGACGTTCTTATCTGGGGAGGCCTGAGGAATACGCGAAGTAACTTCGTAACCGC